>CAXBIJ010000019.1:0-19027 GCA_963975675.1 uncultured Maribacter sp.
TACATATAGAATTTGATGCAACCAAAGACGAATTAGATGTAACTAAACTTCCAGAAAAGTTAGATGGATTCGTTTATTGTCCGGGCAGTATAAATCTAAAACCATTTAAAATGATGGGGCTAGACACTTTTAAGGAGGATATGGAGCTCAATTTCTTTTCATTGGTAAAAGTGGTAAAAGCAATAATATCTAAAATGGAAGAAGGCTCTAGTATGGTATATTTTAGTACCATTGCTGTTGGTACCGGCATGCCTTTTCATACAAGTGTAGCTGCCGCAAAAGGCGCAATTGAAGGTTTTGCAAAGTCTATGGCAGCAGAATATGCCCCAAAAATTAGAGTTAACGTAATAGCCCCTTCATTAGTTGATACTTCTTTAGCAAAAAGATTATTAAACAACGATAAGAAAAGAGAAATGATGAACGAACGTCATCCTCTAAATAGGGTAGGTAATTCAGAAGATATTGCCAATAGTGCCGTATTTTTATTGAGTGATAAAAGTGCATGGATTACAGGTCAGATTATTGGTGTTGATGGTGGTCTTTCTACATTAAACATAAACTAAATGTCAAAAAAAGAGATATCGATTTTCTGGTTTAGAAGAGATCTAAGGTTAGATGATAATGTAGGGTTTTTAGAAGCACTAAAAAGTGGATATCCAGTACTGCCCGTTTTCATTTTTGATAAAGAAATATTGTCGAAACTACCAAAAGATGACGCTCGTGTAACTTTTCTTTTTAACACGTTACAGGAAATACGCAAACAACTTCAAGTGGAAAACGATAGTTCTTTAGCAATGTACTACGGCAAGCCAATTGATGTTTTAAAAAATATTTCTGAAGAATATTCGGTAAAAAATATCTTTACAAATAGAGATTATGAACCTTACGCAAAAGAAAGAGATACCCAGATAGCATCATTTTCTTTAGAAAAAAATATAGCATTCAATTCATTCAAAGATCAAGTGATTTTTGAGAAATCGGATATTGTTAAAGGTGATGGAGACCCTTATGTAGTATACACGCCATATAAAAACAAATGGAAAGAGAATTTTGACACAGATAATCATTTAGAGATTCATTATACTAGTCAATTCCTTTCTAATTTATTAAAAAACATACATCTTCCAAACTTGACTTTAAGCGACATTGGTTTTACCGAATCTGATATTGAAATACCAGAATATAACGTAACACCAACGCTAATTGACAATTATGAGGACACACGTAATTTTCCTGCTAAAGAAAATGGAACATCTCACTTAGGTCCACATTTACGTTTCGGTACAGTTTCTGTTCGAAAAATGATGAAAAAGGCTATTGCAGAAGATAATGAAGTGTTCTGGAGCGAGTTAATTTGGAGAGAATTCTTTATGTCAATCTTGTGGCATTTTCCTCATACGGTAAATCATTCATTTAGGGCTAAATATGATCGTATTGATTGGAGAAATAATGAAGACGAATTTGAAAAATGGAAAAAGGGCGAAACAGGCTATCTGTTAGTCGATGCAGGTATGCGAGAAATGAATACTACAGGATACATGCATAATAGAGTTCGTATGCTCGTAGCGAGTTTTCTTTGCAAACATTTGTTAATAGACTGGCGATGGGGAGAAACTTATTTTGCCGAAAAGCTATTAGATTACGAAATGAGCTCAAATGTAGGAAATTGGCAATGGGCTGCTGGCAGCGGTGTTGATGCTGCGCCTTATTTTAGAATTTTCAACCCAATGACCCAGGTCGATAAATTTGATAAAAATAAAGAATATATTAGAAAATGGATACCAGAATATAATACTGATAAATATCCAGATAAAATGGTTGACCATAAAATGGCTAGAGAGCGATGTTTAGAAACCTACAAACAGGCTTTAAGCTAGCCTTTATTTTGCCAGTTGTCTTTCCAGTTCTTGTTGGTTTACTATTCTTCTTTTAAGCATATTCACATAGCGCAATCCTTCCTTGTTGCCATAATCGGCATAGGCTTTTGATGCGTATTCAATCGCTTTATTCAGGTTTCCGTTAATTTCATTGCTAATTGCCATATTGTAATAGGCTCTGCCTGCTACTTTTAAATTAGAATTATTTAATTCTCCATTCCATAATTCGGCAGCACCGTCCCAGTTTCCAGTTTGTGCACGTCTTTTTGCGATTTTAAAATTAGAGCTTCCTCTCACGAAGTAATCTCTTGCAATACGAATACGTTCTGGTTTAGTGTAAGAAGCATAGTTAGAACCTAAATTGGTACTTACATCTAATACGGCCTCTTTTCTACCAATTACAGCCTCTAAAGCCTTTATTGGGTTTATTCCTTCTCCTTTAGAATAAACCTGATTATTTGAAATATATTCATCTATGATAATCCTATTTGCTGGATCATACACTCGCCATCCATTTTTTATAGCGGTATTTATGTTAATTCTATGCCCCGGTAATTCTGCAATAATCCCTAAATTATTAGGCACTCTTACCATAGTAATTTCATAATCTGCGGCAGTATCTGTGTCATAAAATTCTAGAGAAAACAAAACATCAACCCTATTCTCCTTACATATCTGATCTACAATTTCCCATGAAAGAGCTGAAGGAAAAACACCTAAACCTTTTTCAAAATCACTTTGACCCTCAATAATTTTAACTGTTTCAAAACGATTATCACGCTCTAGTTCATAACTCAGCCCTAGAATTGTATTTTGTGCTCCTTCCTTATCTAGATTAAGTCCTTCTAAGGATAAAATCTTATCTATTTTATCGGCTACTTTATTTTTTTCAGAAGCGGTGCTCCTATTTATAATACCAATACTGGCCACGTCTGATGGTATTGAAACCTGAGCTGGTTGGGTTATTCCCATCGTTAGCCTATTTGTTGAACTACAGGCAATTATTGAAAAAAATAGGATAGTTATAAGTAATTTGAAAACTAGGTTTTTCATAATTCAAAAAATATTTAGACATAACAATTTGATTATTAACGAAAAATGAGGTTTAAAATTATATAAATTGTAAGTTTTCATTCGATTCATATTTAAACAAATACCATTTGAACCATATATGCCATGCATATTAATAACACCCTCATGTTGTAAACCAGTCACTATAATTAAACGGTGTAAATTGGTATATTTACTATGATTTTTTAAAAACCCTCTACTTCCATAACGAATTAGATAAAATTAATAACCAACACTACCTAAAATGAAAAAAGCATTATTATTGGCCCTCTACTTGTGCATGAGTGCTTCAGTTTTTTCTCAAAAAATGAGCAAGGACAAAAATCTATTAATTTCTTCTATTGAAAAACATAAAGAAGAGCTTATTAAAATAAGTGATTCTATTTGGGCATTGGCAGAAACTGCTTTCAACGAAACAGAGTCTTCTAGAATTTTAGCTGATTACGCAGAAAAAAACGGACTAAAAGTTACTAGAGGAGTTGCTGAAATACCAACTGCATTCACAGCTACTTATGGCTCTGGTAGTCCTGTAATTAGTATTCTAGGTGAATTTGATGCTCTACCTGGTATTTCACAAAAAACATCACCCATAAAAGAACCATTTAAAGAAGGTGCAGCTGGTCATGGTTGTGGTCATAATATGTTTGGTACTGCAAGTCTTGGTTCAGCAATTGCTATAAAAGAGTTAATGGATGCTGGAAAGATCACCGGAACTGTAAAATTCTTAGGAACACCAGCAGAAGAAAAATACTTTGCAAAAGTATGGATGGTAAAAGCTGGTCTTTGGGATGATGTTGATGTAAATATAAGTTGGCATCCATCCGCAAGTATCGAGGCAGATGTTCAAAGCGGATTATCTCTGATAGATTTTATTGTTGAGTTTTATGGCCAATCTGCACATGCCTCTATGGATCCTTGGAATGGTCGTAGTGCTGCTGATGCATTAGAATTATATACAACAGGCATTAACTACTACAGAGAGCACATTTTACCTACTTCACGTATACATTACCATATACAGGATGGTGGTCAAGTAGTTAATGTAGTTCCAGATTACGCAAAACTTTGGGTTCGTGTAAGAGATCCTAAGAGATCAAAAATGTTACCAACTTATGAGCGTGTTAAAGCAATGGCAGAAGGAGCAGCAATTATGGCAAATGTAGACTATAAGATATCATTAGTTTCTGGAATCTACGAAACCTTGGTAAACCGTTCTGGTGGAGAAATAATGCAGAACAATCTTGAACTGCTAGGACCAATTAGTTATACAGAAGAAGAAAACACATTTGGTAGGGCTATTCAAAAAGCAACTGGCAAGCCTGAAGTTGGTATGGATGGTAATGTGCATCCATTAAAAGAAACAGAAGAAAACCCAGGTGGAGGCTCTACCGATGTGGGTGATGTAAGTTGGAATGTTCCAAATATTAACTTGGGAGTTTCCGTTGCACCAAAAGATACACCATGGCATTCATGGGCAGTTGTAGCTTGTGGCGGTATGTCTATTGGGCATAAAGGTATGATTCATGCATCAAAAGCAATGTCTATGACGATGTTAGATCTTTTCCAAAATCCGAAATTAATCTCAAAAGTAAAAGAGGAATACAAAACGCGAAAAGGTGATGAAGTTTATGAACCAATGATAGATGGTCCACCACCATTAAATGATAAATAATAGAGCAAATAAAAAGAAGCTATCTTAATCGATAGCTTCTTTCATTTTTGAGTACCTTGAAAGTTCAAAAAAATCACATATTTAAAATGAAAAAAATAGTATTACTATTAGTTTTAATTTCGGGTTCAATCGTATCTGCACAATCTTTTGATTTTCAATATGACCATTATTCATTTATTGTAAAAGATTTAGATAAAGTAGGAGCATTTTATAAAAATGTTTTGAATCTAAAGGAGATTCCACATCCATCAGCACCATCAGGGTTTAAATGGTTTGTAATACAAGGAAATTCACAATTACATTTAATTGGCAAAGATAGTGTTGCAATGGAGCATAGTAAAAGCGTTCATCTATGCTTAGCAATTCAGAAATTAGATGAGCTAATCACATATCTTGAAGAGAATAAAATTACGTATTGGGATTGGCCAGGTAAAGAGAATTCTGTAACCTTAAGGGCAGATGGTGTTCGTCAAATCTACCTTAAAGATCCAGAGAATAATTGGGTGGAAATCAATAATGCAGTACATTAATTTTTATCACATTTTAAATTTCAGCGCATCATGAAAGATGAAATTAAAAAAATATTCAAATTAGATTTTCCGTGGCAAATACAAGATCCATTTCTATTTTGTGTTTATCATCTAGATCACTACCCAAAAGGTAATGGAAAACTTGGTCCTGCAGATTCTTTACAAGGAAGAAATCTTGGAAATGATTTTACGGTAAAAGATGGCTGGCGAATGTATCATGGAACAACCATACCTGGTTTTCCTGCACATCCACATCGTGGATTTGAAACCATAACCATTGCAAATAAAGGATTCTGTGACCACTCAGATTCCCTTGGTGCCGCTGGTCGATTTGGTGAAGGAGATGTACAATGGATGACAGCAGGTAGTGGCGTACAACACGCTGAAATGTTTCCATTGATAAATACCGATAAGGAAAATACATTAGAGCTTTTTCAAATATGGTTGAACCTACCGCAAAAAAATAAGTTTGTTGACCCACATTTTAAAATGCTTTGGCACGAAGATATACCTGTATTAGATTTAAAAGAAAGTACTGTAAAAATTATCGCAGGAAATTTCAACACCAATAGCGCTCCAAAACCAGCACCAGATTCTTGGGCTGCAGAAAACGAGAATGAAGTCGCTGTTTGGCTTATTCATATACAAGCTGAAGGGACAATTACATTACCAAAAGCAGAGAAAGGCGCTATTAGGACGATATACTTTTACGAAGGCAGTACTATCGAAATTTCAGACAAAAGTATTCAACTAAATCACGGAATAGAAGTAGAAGCATCTAAAGAAATAAAGTTAAGTGCTAGTGACAAAGATGCAAAAGTATTAATTCTACAAGGCAAACCAATAAATGAACCTGTTGCTAAATATGGCCCATTTGTAATGAACACCGATGAAGAATTACAAAATGCAATGGATGAATTTAGACGAACACAATTCGGTGGCTGGCCATGGAGATACCCTGATAATGTTCATGAAACAAACCGTGGTAGATTTGCGAAATATCCTGACGGAACTGTAATTGAAAAGTAAATGCTTGAAACAATTCGTTTAATCTGTGATAGTGGTCTAATAATTCTAATATGGATTGTACAGCTAATTATTTATCCTAGTTTCTCATATTATAAACATGAAGACCTATTTAAATGGCACAAAACATACACTAAAAGAATTGCTATTATAGTAATTCCTTTAATGTTTGGACAGTTGATTGTTACAATAATACAAGTGTATCACAATCAAGACTTTTATACCATAACGAGTAGTTTATTAGTGCTTTGTGTATGGCTTTCTACGTTCTTACAATTTGTACCATTGCATGCCTCTATCTCTAATGGAAAAGATGTTGAGATATCTATAAAAAAATTAAAACTCCATAATTGGTTACGAACCGTATTATGGAGTTTTATTTTTATAGTAACGTTTTACTTTAATTTTAAGACCTAGTAATTTTAGCGCCTATAGCGCGTAATCTTTCATCAATATTTTCATAGCCACGATCAATCTGCTCGATATTATGAATAATAGAAGTACCTTTTGCAGATAAGGCTGCAATCAATAAAGAAACACCTGCTCTAATATCTGGTGAAGTCATTGTAGTTGCCTTCAAGGTCGATTTAAAATCGTGACCCATTACGGTTGCTCTATGAGGATCACAAAGAATAACCTTTGCCCCCATATCTAACAACTTATCTACAAAAAACAATCGGCTTTCGAACATTTTCTGATGAATAAGAACCTCTCCTCTTGCTTGAGTCGCAACAACCAAAATAATACTCAACAAATCGGGTGTTAAACCTGGCCATGGAGCATCTGCAATGGTTAAAATAGAACCATCGATATAGTTTTGAATTTCGTAACCATCTTTGTGAATAGGAATATAAATATCGTCACCTCTACGTTCTACTGTTATCCCAATTTTTCTAAATACAGAAGGTATTTGACCTAAATCGTCCCAACTAACATCTTTAATGGTTAGTTCGCTTTTAGTCATAGCTGCTAGACCAATCCAGCTACCAATCTCAATCATATCAGGAAGCATTCTGTGTTCAGTTCCACCTAATTTATCGACACCGTCAATAACCAAAAGATTAGATCCTACACCTGATATCTTAGCCCCCATTCTAATCAGCATTTTACACAATTGCTGTAAATAAGGCTCACATGCTGCATTATAAATAGTAGTTTGACCTTCAGCCAAAACAGCTGCCATTACAATATTAGCAGTACCGGTTACTGAAGCTTCATCGAGCAACATGTAGGTACCAATCAATTTCTCAGCTTCAACACCGTAGAAATATTCTTCTTTGTTGTAACGAAATTTAGCGCCTAATTTTATAAATCCTTCGAAGTGGGTATCTAACCGTCTTCTACCAATTTTATCACCACCTGGCTTTGGAATGTATCCTTTACCGAAACGTGCCAATAATGGTCCAACGAGCATTATAGATCCTCTGAGACCTCTACCGTCTTGTTTAAATTGGTCAGACTGTAAATAATCCATGTTAATATCGTCTGCCTTAAACGTGTAAGAGCCTTTGCCTTTCTTCTGAATTTTTACACCTAAATCCTCTAAAAGGGATATAAGTTTGTTAACATCAACGATATCTGGAATGTTGTTGATTGTTATTTTTTCATCTGTAAGTAGTACGGCGCAAAGTATTTGAAGTGCTTCGTTCTTTGCCCCTTGAGGTGTTATTTCACCAGATAATTGGTGACCTCCTTCAATTTTGAATGTTCCCATCTAGAGAAGTGGAAATTTAATAGCGTTTCTTACCGCGGTTATTATTATTTCTTTGATTTTTCTTTCCTGTGCTAGCAGATCTAGGTGTTTTAGCCACACGGTTCTTAAGAAACTGACCACTGTCAGTTAAACTTTCACCTTCAGCCGCTAAATCTATTCGACCATCACTTAAATCATATAAATGCTTGAAAATGGCTTTATCATCGACAACATCTTTATTCCAATTTAAGTAGCATTTTTTCATGTGGTTAGCAATAGCATACTCCAAACCAGAACGCTTATCGCCTTTCTCCCATTCAACAGCAACATCAACCATACGTTTAATATTATTACCGTAAAATCGATATTTTGGAAAATTCTGAGGATATTCTAAAGGTTCAGGTCTTTGTCTTAAAATCTCTTTTGAGGTAATAGGAAATGGAGATTCTACATCTAATTTAAAATCAGACATAATAAATAATTGGTCCCAAAGCTTATGTTGAAAATCGGGAACGTCACGTAAATGGGGCTGTAAATTACCCATTACGCTAATAATGGCCTGTGCCACTTTATTTCGTTCAACCGGATCTTCGATTGATACAGCGTGGTCTACCATTTTCTGGAAATGACGTCCATACTCTGGTATTATTAAATGCGAACGCTCGGTATTATATTCTAGGTTTTCTACTAATTGCAAATTGAAATATTTAACTTAATGTTTTTGAAGAAGTATTCTTATAACGATGCCAAATTAATAAAATTATAGATGAAATACTATTTTAGAGGGAGATTACACCTTCTATTTCGCCTACTTCCTTATATTTTTTAATCACATCGTCTGGGCTGTTCAAATTTACCGTGATAGAAACACTAGTATATTTTCCATTTTTTGATTTTTTCGAGTTGATTACTGCTCCAATATTATCAAATATTTTATGAATTTTATCGACCTTATCGGTATCACTCTTTACTATAAATTTATATAGATAATTTGATGGCCATTTGGAGGTAGCTTCTAATTGTTCCTTTAATTTTTTATAAAACTCCACTGGGTTATTTTCGTCCATAACTTCTATTTTATACAAAGATAAGAGTAATCAGGCAGTTTTTTAATACTCATGGTTTATGTACTTTTGCCTATATAAATGATGAGTTTGAGTAATAAAAGAATTGTAATTACAGGCGGACCAGGTACAGGTAAAACGGTATTAATTTCATCACTTGAAGAAAATGGTTTTTATTGTTTTCATGAAGTGATTAGATCAATGACCTTAGATGCATTAAACGGCAAACCGGTTGATGAGTTATTGGTAAATCCTATAGATTTTGTCGACGACGCAAAAAGTTTTAATGATGAACTCATAAGTGCGCGTTTAAAACATTTTACTAACGGTAAAAACATTAATCAAAAGCATTTGTTCTATGATCGAGGTTTACCCGATGTCATTGCTTATATGAATTACTTTAATCAACCCATTGAAAAAAGATATAATGATTTGTGTCTTGAAAATCGTTATGACGAAGTTCTAATTTTACCCCCATGGGAAGATATATATGTGCAAGACAATGAACGTATGGAAAATTTCGAACAAGCTTGTGGTATTCATGAATATCTTGAAAAGACATATATTGATTTAGGATACAAACCAATTGAAGTGCCATTTGGTACAATAGAAAATCGTTTTCAATTTGTAGTAGAACTTTTAGAAAAAATCGGTGAATAATACACCAAAAGACATCTTATCAAAATTTTGGGGCTTCGATAGTTTTAGAGGCTCACAAGAAGAAATTATTAACGCGGTCGTTAATAACCAAGATGTATTGGGATTACTACCCACAGGCGGTGGAAAGTCACTTTGCTTTCAAGTACCAGCCTTAATGAAAGAAGGTATTTGCATTGTCATCTCCCCATTAATTGCGTTAATTGAAAATCAAGTAGATAACTTACAAAAAAGTGGCATAAAAGCACTAGGATTAAAAGGCGGACTAAAATTTAATGAAGTTGATAAACTGCTTGATAATTGTATTTATGGCAATTATAAGTTTTTATATTTATCACCAGAACGCCTTCAACAAGAACTTGTTCAAGAACGAATTAAAGGAATGAATGTTTCTTTGTTCGTTATCGATGAAGCCCATTGTATTTCTCAATGGGGTCATGATTTTAGACCTGCATACTTAACGTGTTCTATATTAAGAGATTTACACCCAAAAGTACCAATGATAGCACTAACGGCTACAGCGACTAAAAAGGTGAGTGAAGACATTGTTACCTCTCTTAATCTTAAGCATCCGTTAGTTAAAAAGGATTCATTTTTTAGAAAGAATATAGGCTACGGGGTTATCATAACCGAGGATAAAAACAATTATCTAAAACAGTATTGTAAAAAAATTAAGAACAGTGCTATAGTTTATGTAAGAAGCAGAAGAAAAGCTGAAGAATTATCTAAATACCTTTTAAAAAAAGGTCTTAAAGCAACTTATTATCATGGTGGAATAGACCAAAAAGCCAAATCAGAACGTCTAAATTTATGGCTAGAAGATAAAGTAAAAATTATAGTCGCCACAAATGCTTTTGGTATGGGAATAGACAAACCAGATGTCGAGCTAGTTGTCCATTATCAAATACCTGATAGCATAGAAAATTATTTTCAAGAGGCAGGCAGAGTAGGCCGAAATGGCTCTTCTTCAAAAGCAATTCTTTTAACAAATACCACGGACAAATTATTAGTTAAAAAGCAGTTTTTAGAAGTTTTACCAGATGTAGCCTATATAAAAAAGATATATCTTAAATTGAATAACTACTTTCAAATTGGATATGGAGAATTTACCGAAGCAAAATTTCAATTAAATTTTAATGAATTTTGCTCAGTATATAAATTGAATACATTTCTAACCTACAACGCTTTATTGATTTTAGATCGTAATTCAGTGATTTCCTTATCTGAAAATTACTTTAAAAAACAAACTATCAAATTTAAGACTGATAAAGAAACACTTTATAGATACATTGCCGAAAATCCTAAACTAGAAGATTTCATAAAAGTTGTACTTAGAACTTATGGTGGTCTTTTTGAATTTGAAACTCAAATAAACACATATCTATTAGCTAAAAAGACGCAAATATCTGAGTCATTAATAGATTTAAATTTCGAGCAATTAGCTACAGCTAATGTTATCGATTATACGAGTAAATCCAGCGATTTAGAGATATTGTTTCTAGTACATAGAGATGATGATAGAACCATAAATAGGTTTGCAAATATTATTGATAACCAGAATCAGCTTAAAATTGATAACGTTTCTAAAATGCTTGCATACATAGACAATGATACCAAATGTAGAAGCGTACAGTTATTACAGTATTTTGGTGAAACCCAAAAAGGAGTATGTGGTATTTGTGATGTATGTATTAAAAACAAGTTGGGTGATGGCGATATAATAAATACAAAATTAAAAATAATAGAACTTTTGAAAATTAGTAAAGCGAATTCAAGAGAACTTCAAGATAGTTTAAATATAAATCAAGAAATAATAATTACAGCTTTACAAGAATTATTAGAAGAGAATCATATTGCATTAAATTCTATTAACGAATACGAACTAATATAACATGGAAGCATTAAGAATCATATTTATGGGCACCCCAGATTTTGCCGTAGGCATTTTGGATGTACTCGTTAAAAATGAATATAATATAGTCGGTGTAATTACAGCACCTGATAGACCGGCTGGTAGAGGCCGAAAATTAAATGAATCTGCAGTAAAAAAATATGCTGTAGAGAATAACATCAATGTATTACAACCCACAAATCTAAAGAATGAAGGCTTTTTAGAAGCCTTAAAATCTTTAAATGCTAACTTACAAATTGTAGTAGCTTTTCGTATGCTACCTAAAGTGGTATGGAATATGCCAAAATATGGCACATTTAATCTTCATGCTTCTCTTTTACCACAGTATCGTGGTGCAGCACCTATTAACTGGGCTATAATAAATGGTGAAACTAAAACGGGTGTGACAACTTTCTTCATAGATGAGAAGATAGATACCGGCGCAATAATTTTGCAAGACGAAACTTCCATTGAAAAAACCGATAATGCAGAAGATCTGCATGACCGTTTAATGCAATTAGGCGCTAAAACAGTATTAAAAACAGTAGAGCGCATTCAGAAAGGTAATTTCGAAACAACAAAACAGCCTAATCACGACAATTTAAAACTTGCTTATAAGATACATAGAGAGACTTGCGAAATTGATTGGAACAAACCCATCAAAGATATCTATAACTTTATTCGTGGTCTTAGTCCCTACCCGGCAGCATGGACTACTTTAAAAAACTCTGATTCAAAAATTATAACGAAAATATATAAAGCAAATATGTTACTTGAACAGCACGACTTAGAAATCGGAACCATAGTTTTTAATAAAAAAGAAATGAAAGTTGCAGTTAAAGAAGGGTACTTGAATTTAGAGGAAATTCAGCTTCAAGGCAAAAAAAGAATGCATATTAAAGATGTATTAAATGGCCTAAATCTAGAAGAAAATGCAAAAATGGGGTAAAGCCCCGTTGTCATTGGGCTGCGAGAATTGTAAAAAACCCCAACTTTATCAACAAACACGTTGAGTTATCAACAAAATAGGGGATTTCCCCCTGTTTTACTTGCGTTCGTCATAAATCCATATAAATTTGTTAGTAGGTATAAATTTTTTAATCACAATTAATTAATCACATTATGAACAAAACAGAATTGATTGATGCAATGGCAGCTGATGCTGGCATCACAAAAGCTGCGGCTAAAAAGTCATTGGAATCTTTCTTGGGAAATGTTGAAAATTCCCTAAAAAAAGGAGATAGAATTTCTTTGGTAGGTTTCGGTTCTTGGTCCGTATCTAGAAGAAATGCAAGAGAAGGTAGAAACCCATCAACTGGAAAAACTATCCAAATTGCTGCTAAAAATGTAGTAAAGTTTAAAGCAGGTGCTGATTTAGGCAAAGCTGTAAACTAATTTTACACAGATAATTTTTTTAAAAGCGCCTTTTTAGGCGCTTTTTTGTTTCTATCTTTTTTTTTGAAATTAGGAGGATTTAACTTACTTTAGGTATATAATCGAATATCATAAATGGTCACTTTAAAACCTACAAAAGGAAAATTGCTTATTGCAGAACCCACATTATCGGGAGACGTATCTTTTAATAGATCTGTCGTTTTGTTGGCTGAACATAGTAATGAAGGTTCTGTAGGTTTTATATTGAACAAGCCCCTTGAATATCAAATAAATGATTTAGTAACTGAAATTGAATTACCCTTTCAGGTGTATAATGGTGGCCCCGTAGAACAAGACAATCTTTACTTCATTCATAAAGTGCCACACCTAATTGATAACAGTGTAGAAATTTCAGACGGTATTTATTGGGGAGGAGATTTTGAAACTACGGTTGAACTAATCAATAAAGAAATAATTTCAGAAGATGATATTCGCTTTTTCTTAGGATATTCAGGATGGTCTTCACTACAACTTGATGAAGAGCTAACCTCAAAATCGTGGATAGTAATTGAAAATGAGCACGAAAGTAGAATTATACAAAAGGCAGCAAATGCTTTTTGGAAAGAAAATATGATTCAATTAGGTGGAGATTATTTGCTTTGGTCAAACGCACCCGAAAATCCTAGTTTAAATTAAACAGCTTTACTTACAGACATTCTTGCAGCCGCATTTAATTTTCCTATTAAGTTTTTTGCAACAGAATTAGAATACACCTTTTTCCGATATTTCGTAATTGAAGTTATACCGTCAATAGCATTGATTGTGAATAATTCGTCTGCTTTTTGAAGTTCAAATGGTGAAATGCTTAGTTCTTGCAATTCATAATCTTCTAATTTTGAAATAATTTCAATCAATTTTCTTCTTAAAACTCCATTTAAACAACCATCGGTTAATGGCGGAGTTTTTATTACATTCTTTTGAATTAGAAAGATATTGCCTTGTAAAGACTCAACAACTTGCTTTTGCTCATTTAAAACCAAACAGTCTTGGTAATCGTTTTCTTGAGCATAAATTCTACCAACAACATTCAAAATTTTATTCGTAGTATCAAGATTAGAAAGCATACTAGCATTCTTAAAATAATCTTTAAAAAGCTCTACTTCATATTCCTTATCCTCTAGCATATAAAAGGAATTGGGCAATATTGAAGTTGTTATAAAGTAAGAAATACTATTATTTGCTAAGGCATCATCATTTTCATCGTTTCTGAAAACAGTGAACTTTACACGTTTAGTTATTTTTAAATCTTCCTTTGATACAGCTTTGAGTATTTCTTCTTCCATAAATTCCATAGTGAAATTCATAGGAATCTCCATTCGAAGAATACGCATCGAAGACATTAGTCTTAAATAATGTTCTTCTAGAAAGATGACTTCACCAGAAACAACACGTAGTTCTTCATAAACAGAGTCACCCCATTGCAATCCCCTGTTCTTGGCATTTAGAATTTTATCCTCTTCATTAAGAAGTTTACCATTAAAATTGAACATAAAAAAAGCCTTAAAAATTTAAGGCTCAAAGATACTGTAAATAAGAATATTTCTAAGAAGAACCCAATACCTGCTTTAAATCAGATACTTGATTGGTCCATAACATCTTAGATTCCTCAACTTCATCATCTTCAGCAAAATCTGTTATAAACAAAGAAACATCTTTTGTTATTTCGTCAACAATTATTTTCATTTCAAAATAACTATTATCCTCTGCTTCTTCCCAAGCAAAGCGAACGAATTCATCTGTTTTTCTTTTTAATAATTTAGCTTCTTCTTCAGATCCATCCCAAATAAAGGTAAACTTCTCGCCTCTAGAATTAACGTTATCAGCAAACCATTCTGACAATCCAGAAGGTGTTGCCAAATATTGATATAACATTTGTGGTGAAGACTGAATTACAAATTCTATTTCAAACTTTATTTTATCGCTCATTTTCCTACTACTTTATGCCGAGCAATATATATATTTCTAAATGATTAAAAAATATTTGTGCACTATAAATTTTTTAAGGTGCATTAGTTGAAGAACAAATAATTTACCATTATATTTGCAGCCGTTTAAAAATTTTATGGCGAGGTAGCTCAGTTGGTTAGAGCGTCGGATTCATAACCCGGAGGTCGGGGGATCGTGCCCCCCTCTCGCTACACTAGTAAAATGTACGAAAACAACGGTTTAGATCCCTCTAAACCGTTTTTTTATGTCTATATTTCTAGAAGTAATTACGATTGAACACGAAAGTGAACACGATTTGTGAAGAAAAAGTAATTTTTCAACACCAAAAATCCACGCAACAGAGGGCGACTTATCTATTGAATGGTATGTTTATTCCTCCTGATTAAATCCCCTAAACACTAAACTCAAAATTAATTTGTGAATGAAATTCTTTTTTCAATTTTTAAAATTAGTTCTTAGCAAAAAATTTGTCTGGGAATTTTAAGGCCAATCTTTGAATGATTTTCTTTTATTCTTACAATTTAAAACTACTGAAAACAATCTATCGCCCTCCTTATCTCGAAGCTAAATGTTTAATGATAATTATTCGCTAGGAATATTATTTTCAATACCTAAAAAGTTAAAATCAAGAAGTTGTTTTTCTATTTCAATTGGATTTATATTTTTATAATATAGTTGTAACCGTAAAATTTAATTATTAAATATTTATTATCTTATAAAAATTGTCTTATTAAATTTAAATAATTGGGTGTACATAAGAATAATTCGGAGTCATTAGAAAAATATCATAAAATTATCATTGAGCAAACCCCCACGGCTATTGCCATGCTCGACAAGAATATGATATATTTAGCAGTTTCACAGAGATGGCTTAAAGATTATAAACTGGAGGAGCAAGAGGTAATTGGTCGTTCTCATTACGATGTCTTTCCAGAAATAAGTGATGACTGGAAAGAGCATCATAAAAAGTGTCTTCAAGGTGCTGTAGATACTTGTGATGAAGCAAAGTTTGAACGCGCAGACGGTTCAACACAATGGATATATTGGGATGTTCGCCCATGGTACACTTCTAAGGGAGATATCGGAGGTTTGCTTATGCATACCGGCGACATTACTAATCAAAAGGAAAATGAGCTGGAAAATGAACGAGTAAAAGAAATACTTGAAAAAACAAATGAAATTGCTCGTATAGGAGCATGGGAGTTTGATTATAAAACCAAAGAGGTTTATTGGAGTAAAATAGTTAGAGAAACATATGAGGTTTCCGAAGATTATCGGCCAAGCTTTGATGAAGCACTTAGTTTTTTAAAGGAAGATGAAAGTCAAAATAATGCACTTACTGCCGAAGAAGATAACTCAAACATTCGCAAACAATTTGATTTAGAATTAGAACTTAAAACCGCAAAAGGAAATACAAGGTGGGTAAGAGTCATTGGGCAACCAGAAAT
This sequence comes from uncultured Maribacter sp., assembly GCA_963975675.1. GTDB lineage: Bacteria > Bacteroidota > Bacteroidia > Flavobacteriales > Flavobacteriaceae > Maribacter. The sequence goes on from CAXBIJ010000019.1 coordinate 16,311, forward strand.
AATTGATGGAGATGTAACCAGAATTTTTGGAATCATTCAAGACCTCACCAAACTTAATATTTCACAAAACTCTTTAAATGAGGCTCAAGCGTCTTTAGAAGCGATTTTCAACTCTAAATCTATGATAATTATCTCTACAGATAAAAATGGCATCATTAATCGATTTAATCAAGGGGCTGAAAATTTATTAGGTTATTCTGCTTCAGAAATGGTAGGATTGAAAGAACCTAATAGCTATGTATTTAACGAAGAGATTGTGAAATTTAAAAAGGACCTTGCGAAAATGTATGGTAAAAAACCATCCAAATTTGATCACTATGAAGATTTAATTGAAGAAGATGTTAGTGACACGCGTGAATGGACCTATCGCAGAAAAGATGGTTCTACGTTTCCAGTGCTAAAAACATTTTCAGGTGTGAAAAATAAAGAAGGAAAGAATGAAGGATTTATAGCAGTAGCAACAGATATTTCAGAATTGAAAAAAGTACAGAATGAATTGTTGAAAAAAAATCAACTTTTAAATTTTGCCGAACAGATTACAATGATGGGTAATTGGCAATGGAATACAGTGACTAATGTTGTAAAGTGGTCGACCAACTTGTATTTGATATTTGGATTTGATAAAAAAAACACAATACTCAACTACAACACGTACTTCGATTTTGTACACCCCGAAGAAAAAGACTATGTTACAAAGCACGTAGAAAATGCCATTAAAGAAAAGAAATTTGAGAGCTTGGTACATCGTATAAAATTAAAAGATGGCACTGTAAAAACAATAAAACTCTTAAGTGAAATAATTCGAAATGACAAAAATGAAGTCATTGAATTAATAGGTACGTGCCAAGATATAACTGAACAAAATATGGCCGAACGAAAATTCAGAGGGCTTTTAGAATCTGCGCCAGATGCCATAGTAATTGTAAATGAAAAAGGTGAAATACAACTTATAAATAAACAATCTGAAAAATTATTTGGCTATACCCCTGAAGAATTATTAAATAAATCTGTAGAAACCTTAATTCCTAAAAGACTTAACTCTAGTCATATTTCGCAAAAATCAAGCTTTTTCCACTTTCCAAAAACCAGAAGTATGGGAGACGACAAGGAATTATATGGACTAAATAAAAAAGGAGAAGAAATTCCCATTCAAATTAGTTTAAGCCCATTACAAACTGAGGAGGGCTTATTGGTTTCAGCAGCTATACGAGATATTACAAAACAAAAATTAGCCGAGTCTAAACTAATTGAGGCAAAAGAGAATCTAGAACAAATAGCGCAAAAATTATCAAAACAAAATAAACAACTTGCAGACTTCACCCATATAACATCTCATAATTTAAGGGCACCTGTAGCAAATCTTAATTCATTGATGGAATTATATAACATGTCAGATAGTGAAGCTGAGCGTTTAGATTTACTTGACAAGTTCGAAACAGTTATTCAGCATCTCACCTTGACTTTAAACACCTTAGTCGAGGCATTAAAAACAAAGATTACCGATACGAGTGAAAATTTAGAAAATGTTGATTTAAATGATGTACTTAAAAATACAAATGAAATTTTGAGTGGGGTAATTTTAAAGTCTGGGGCAATAGTTAAAGGTGATTTTTCTAAAGTATCCGCAATACCTTACAATAAAGTTTACATGGAAAGTATTTTTCTCAATTTGGTTGGTAATGCTATAAAGTATAAATCAGAAACACGAACGCCCGAAATATTTATAACTTCTGAAATTGAAAACAAAAAAATAAAACTTAAATTCAAAGACAATGGCCTTGGTATTGATTTAGAAAAACATGGAAATAAATTGTTTGGATTAAATAAAGTTTTTCATAGGCACCCCGAAGCAAAAGGTGTTGGTTTATTCATGACAAAAACACAAATCGAAGCGATGGGCGGCGATATATCAGCAACAAGTGCGATAAATATAGGTACAACATTTACAATAAATTTCAATTAATTAGCTTATGAATACCCTTTTAAAAACTTGTATTGTCGATGATGATTCAATCTATCGTTTTACTATGATTAAAGCCTTAGAATCTATTAAGTCCTCTATAGATATAATGGTCTTTTCTGATGGAGAAAAAGCCCTCAATTTCATGTTAGATAATCTAGATCAACAATCCGAATTTCCTGATGTTATTTTTTTAGACGTTGATATGCCAGTTATGGACGGCTTTCAATTTATGGAAGAATTCATTAAAATAAAACCAAGAGTTGGCAAAAGTATAACCATTTATATGGTTTCTTCATCAATTGATTCAGTAGATATTGAAAGAGCAAACAACATAAGTGCGATTTCTGGTTATATTATAAAACCAATAGGATTGGTTCGATTAAAAGAGATTATGAAAAATTTACTAGATAAGAGGAAATAGATTTCAACCCTTATCTACTAATCGGATTTTAATCTAAAGCTTTTCTAGTAATAATTTAAATTCGTTAAGAGGGTGACTTAATCAACATCTCCCATGTTTCTGTTCGTTTGACTTATTCTAACTATTGTGCTAATATCTCAATTAAGGTTTTAATCTTCTCTTTTTACTAAACTTAAAAAGTGTTTATAAATATTCTTTTTTATATCTATTAAGTTCATTTATTTAGTAAAATTCGACTATGTATTCGACTATGTTATACAAATAAAATCATAGGAATTATTTGTCCACTAGAGATTCGTAAATTGTCTCCCTCATATTTAAATGTTCAGAATC
>CAXBIJ010000020.1:0-18953 GCA_963975675.1 uncultured Maribacter sp.
TTATTAGGTATTTCGGGTTCTATTAATACAATATTAAAACTCATTATTTTTTAAAGGATTGTAAATATAAATGCTCCACTTTTTCTCGTGCCCACGGCGTTCTTCTTAGAAATTTTAAGCTGGACTTAATTGAAGGATTACTTTTAAAGCAGTTGATATTTATTTGTCCAGCCAAATCTTCCCATGAATACTTTTCAGTAAGTTCTTCTAGTATAGTGACTAGTTTAACACCATGTAGCGGATTATTCGGTTGGGTTTCAGAATTCATCAATGTACTATTAAAATGATTATGTGGTTCAGTTATTTCTGGAATGCAATGTACGTGGATAAGGCGGGAATTTCAATACTATTTTGCAAAGTTCGTTCCCCTTTTAAATCAAACGTATCCCCAGAAACAGCTTCTTGCCAAGTTCCTTTTATTTTATGATTTATTGTTTTATTGTTCGCATTGTAAATCACTAAAATATTTTTCCAACTATCTTCATTAGCATTGTCCTTAATTATATAGGAAACAATACCATCTTCAATGGTCTGAAATTTTAAATGACTAACTACATCTTTAGCACTTTGCATATAAAATGCTGGGTGGGCCTTGCGTAAGGATATTAGATTTTTATAATACTGAAAAACCTCTTTGTTTTGAACTTTCCAATTCCAATTAATTTGGTTGATGCTATCTGGAAGATTATAGGAGTTATGTTCACCATTTTTTGTTCTAAGCATTTCTACACCTGCATGTAAAAATGGAGTTCCTTGAGAAGTCAGCACAATTGCATTTGCCAATTTGTCCATAGCAATTAATTCGTCTGTGTCTGCTTCAGGCTTTGAGATTTTTAATTTATCAAATAAAGTATGGTTGTCATGACATGACACATAATTTATAGATTGCCAAGGCTCTAAAGTCCATGGGGCATTTGAATAATTAACTTTTTCATAGTTGAGTTGAGGATGTTGAATAGCGCCTACTATTCCGAATTTTATCGATTCCTCCATGTCTTTTGCTCCACTGACAAAACCGGTACTTTCATCTTCAAAAACAGAACCTTTTATTCCGTCACGAATGTCATCGTTAAAAGCTGCAATTTGAGGTATTTGCTGCATGTGTTTTTTAAGTGCACGTTTTTCTTCTGGTAGGGGGGATTCTTTGGCTGTCCACCCTTCGCCATATAATAATGCATCAGGATTTATTTTTTTGACCGTGTCAGCTATTTTATTCATGGTTTCAATATCATGTATTCCCATGAGGTCAAATCGAAAACCATCGATATGATATTCATTCGTCCAATGTTTGACAGATTCAATAATGAATTTTTGCATCATGGCTCGCTCAGAAGCGGTTTCGTTGCCACATGCTGCTGCATCTGCATAAGTGCCATTTTGCCAATGACGATAGTAATAACCAGGCACCTCTTGGTTGAAATTAGATTCTTCGGTCTTTCCAGTATGGTTATATACTACATCCATAATAACCCCAATACCATTGTCATGAAAGGTCTTTACCATCTGTTTAAATTCCTTAATTCTAACCGCTGCGTTATAAGGATTTGATGAAAATGAGCCTTCAGGAACATTATAGTTTTTTGGGTCATAACCCCAATTAAATTGAGGTGTGCCTAAATTAGTTTCGTCAATTGAATAATGGTCAAAAGTGGGTAATAAATGCACGTGGGTAATTCCCAATTCCTTTAAATGGTCTATACCCGTAGAAATGTTTTCTGGACCTTTTGTGTCTTGTTCTACCAATCCTAAATATGTACCAGGCAAGGAAGAGCCTGATTTAAGATGGATAGTCATATCTCTAATGTGTAATTCGTATAGTAGTGCTTCGTTAGGGTGTTTTAAATCTGGCCCTTTATCATATTCCCAATTCTTAGGATTCGTAGATTTCAAATCTAAAACCATGGCTCTATCGCCATTTACGCCAACCGCGTAAGCATAAATGCCTGGTGTTTCGGAAAGCCATCTATTATTTATTTTAACCTGATACGTGTAATACGTGCCATTTAAATCACCTTCAACTTTTAGTTGCCAAATACCATTCACATCTTTTTTAAGCTGTTTTGTGGTAAATGCTTCAGAGTTATTTCCGGTTTTAAATAATCTTAAAACAATCTCTTCGGCATTTGGTGACCATAATCTAAATAGGGTTGATTCTTTCGAATAATTAGTCCAAAGGTTTTCATTTATAGGCGTTGGGTAATCGTCAAAACTTGAAGTTTGTTTTTGGTTTTTGCAAGAAATTAATAGCATAACACCCATTAGTATTAAGAAGAATTGTTTCATTGGTATTGAATGATAGTGGTCTAATATAAGGAAGATAAATTTGAAGGTATTTATTGAGTGCTTATTTTTACTGACTTTTATAAATGAAAAAACTCCGGTAATCAGCCGGAGTTTATTCATCAATCAAAAAACGAACAGTCATGATAACTGTTGTTACCGTTAAAATTACAATTAATATGCCATAAAACCAATTTAGGATATATTTAACGTGTAATTTCTATAGCTTTAACGCTAAGGATTTTTAACCCAAATACGTTTTTAATATTTTACTTCTAGAAGTGTGCTTTAATCTTCTTATCGCTTTTTCCTTAATTTGACGAACTCTTTCTCTTGTTAAATCAAAAGTTTCACCAATTTCTTCCAATGTCATAGAATGTTGACCTGCAAGACCAAAGTACAAACGAATAACATCTGCCTCACGTGGAGTCAATGTTTCTAATGCACGCTCAATTTCAGTACGTAATGACTCGTGTAAAAGTTCTCTATCTGGATTTGGAGATTCACCACTACGAAGTACATCGTAAAGGTTAGAATCTTCACCATCGATAAGAGGTGCATCCATAGATACGTGTCTACCTGAGTTTTTCAAAGATTGTTTAACATCTTCAACGGTCATATCCAATTCTTTTGCGATTTCTTCAGGAGAAGGCATTCTTTCATGCGCTTGCTCTAAAAAAGCAAAAGTCTTGTTGATCTTATTGATCGAACCAATTTTGTTCAATGGCAAACGAACGATACGAGATTGTTCTGCCAAAGCTTGTAATATAGATTGACGGATCCACCATACGGCGTAGGAGATAAATTTAAATCCCCGCGTTTCGTCAAAACGCTGTGCAGCTTTAATTAACCCAAGGTTACCCTCGTTAATCAAATCTGGCAAAGTAAGGCCTTGGTTTTGGTACTGCTTAGCAACTGAAACCACGAATCTGAGGTTGGCTTTTGTAAGTTTTTCAAGAGCGATCTGGTCGCCTGCCTTGATGCGTTGTGCCAACTCTACTTCTTCATCAGCGGTAATCAAGTCAACTTTTCCAATTTCTTGTAAGTACTTGTCCAAAGATGCGGTCTCCCTATTGGTGACCTGTTTTGTAATCTTAAGCTGTCTCATTAAAATAAATTAAGTTCAATTTGCATAGACTGCATATACTTATACGTAAAAAACTTCCGAATGTTACAATTGAAGGTAAAAAACTTTGTTTTTCTGTTGAAATGCATAAAAAAAGCCCCAACGTATATGTTAGGGCTTACTTTTTAAACTTACAAAGAGTTAATCTCTTCTAGGTTTTCTATCACGATCACGATTACGATCGTTTCCACGACGGTCATCTCTTCGTTTGTCATCACGTGGTGGTCTTTCTACAAAACCTTCTGGTTTTGGTAAAAGAGCTTTACGAGAAACTTTCTCTTTTCTTGTTCTTGGATCAAGACCGAAATATTTCACATCAAACACATCGCCCATGTTAACCACATCGGTTACGTTTTCAGTTCTTTCCCAAGCCAATTCAGAAACGTGAAGTAAAACTTCATTTCCTGGAGCATCCATATATTCAACAACAGCACCAAAATCTAACATTTTGATAACTTTTACTTCGTATACGCTACCAACTACTGGTTTGAATAATATAGCATCGATTTTTGCCATAACTGCATTAATACCAGCTTGACCTACACCTAGTATTTCAACGATACCTTCTTCAGTAACTGGATCTTCGTTAATAACGATAGTCGTCTCAGTTTCTTTTTGCATCTCTTGAATCACTTTTCCACCTGGTCCGATTAAAGCACCAATGAATTCGTTAGGAATTCTTCGCGTAACCATAGTAGGCGCATGTTCCTTAACATCTGCATTTGGAGTAGAAATAGTGTCAGTTATTTTACCTAAGATATGTAAACGACCTTCTCTTGCTTGTTTTAGTGCATTTACTAAAATCTCGTAAGACAATCCTTTTACTTTAATGTCCATTTGACATGCTGTAATACCTTCTGAAGTACCAGTAACTTTAAAGTCCATATCCCCTAAGTGATCTTCATCACCTAAAATATCAGAAAGAACAGCATATTTACCGGTTTTTGAATCAGAAATTAATCCCATAGCAATGCCAGAAACTGGTCTAATCATTTGAACACCGGCATCCATCAATGCCATAGTACCTGCACATACAGTAGCCATAGAAGAAGAACCGTTAGATTCTAAAACTTCAGACACTACTCTTACTGTGTATGGACAATCAGCAGGAATCATTCCTTTTAAACCACGTTGTGCCAAGTTACCATGACCAACTTCTCTTCTTGAAGTTCCTCTTAATGGTCTTGCCTCACCTGTACAAAAAGGAGGGAAGTTATAATGTAAATAGAAATTTTCTTCACCTTCGTGAGATGGCATATCTATTTTGTTTGCATCTCTAGAGGTTCCTAAAGTTACAGTGGCCAATGCTTGAGTTTCACCTCTTGTAAAAATTGCAGAACCATGTGTAGATGGTAAATAATCAATTTCACACCAAATTGGTCTAATTTCATCAGTCTTACGACCATCTAAACGTAAACCTTCATCTAAGGTTAGGTTTCTTATTGCAGCTTTTTCAGCTTTAGAATAATATTTAGATACTAAATCACCATAATCTGCTAATTCTTCTTCAGAAAATGTTGCTTTGATTTCTTCTTTAATTTCAGAAAAAGCAGCGCTTCTTTCATGTTTAGCAGAACCAGCTTTTGCTATAGCATAGACTTTATCGTATGCCATATCATGAATCTTCTTTTCTAAATCTTGATCTTCTCTTTCTTCTGGGTACTCACGTACTTCTTTTTTACCAAAAGCCTCAGCTAATTTTACTTGAGCAGCACATTGTACTTTAATGGCTTCATGCGCAAATTTAATGGCTTCAGCCATTTCTTCTTCAGAAATTTCATCCATTTCACCTTCAACCATCATTACTGAATCAGCTGATGCCCCAATCATCATATCGATGTCAGATTCTGCTAATTGAGCTCTAGTAGGGTTGATAATGAATTCACCATTTACACGGCCAACTCTCGCTTCAGAGATAGGGCATTCAAATGGAAAATCTGATAATTGAATGGCAGCAGAAGCAGCTAAACCAGCCATAGCTTCTGGCATAACATTCTCGTCATGAGACATTAACTGAATCATAACTTGTGTTTCAGCGTGGTAGTCTTTTGGGAATAACGGACGTAAAACACGATCCACTAAACGCATAGTTAGTACTTCACCATCACTTGGTCTTGCTTCTCTTTTGAAGAAACCACCTGGGTAACGACCTGCAGCTGCAAATTTTTCACGGTAATCTACCGTAAGTGGAAGAAAGTCCACATCACTTTGTTTGTAATTGGAAACAACTGTACATAATAACATACATTTTCCTGACTGAACAACAACAGAGCCGTGAGCCTGTTTTGCCAATTTACCGGTTTCGATAGAGATTTCTCTACCGTCGCCAAGGTCTATGACCTCTTTAAATACTTTTGGAATCATAAAATTTGATTAAAATTTGCGTATCGCAAATTTGTTAAACAATGGTCTTTCCGACTAATTTTCTCTGGTCGGAGTTGTTGTGTTGTTGTGTTGACCAATGAAAAACCGTGTGTAGCTTTTTGTGTTCGCCTTTGCCAATGATTGGCTAAATCTCCCAAGGCTCGGAGTAAGTTTAAAAAAAGGGGATAGTTAACTATCCCCTTTTTGCAATATTATTTTCTAATACCAAGCTCTTTAATCAGCTCTCTGTATTTTACAATATCATTTTTAATCATATAATCAAGAAGACTTCTTCTTTTACCTACTAGTTTCACAAGTGAACGCTCAGTGTTGTAGTCTTTATGATTATTTTTCAAGTGACCGGTCAAGTGATTGATACGGTGTGTGAATAAAGCAATCTGACCTTCTGTAGAGCCTGTGTTCTCAGCTTTGCCGCCGTGCTTCTTAAAAATTTCGGCTTTTACTTCTTTTGTTAAATACATTCCAATATTATTTTAAATGATTTTTATGTACGTGATTGATTTTCAATCAGGGCGCAAAGATACTCTTTTTTTGAAATAAGAAACTATTTCAATTCAAGAAAAACATAGACCTCATTATGACCTGACAGCATTGTTCTGTATTAGGTCAATATAAAGGTTGACTTTTTTCTTCAAATCTTTTCTATGCGAAATGAAATCCAAGAAACCGTGTTCTAATAAAAACTCAGATGATTGAAAGCCTTCAGGTAATTCTTTGCCAGTAGTATCTTTAACAATACGAGGACCCGCGAAACCTATTAATGCTCCTGGCTCAGCAATATTGATATCGCCAAGCATAGCATACGATGCTGTTGTGCCACCAGTTGTAGGATCGGTACAAAGTGAAATATATGGTAAACCAGCTTCAGATAATTGAGCCAACTTAGCAGATGTTTTTGCAAGTTGCATTAGTGAGAGAGCAGCTTCCATCATTCGAGCTCCACCAGACTTTGAAATCATCATGAAAGGAGTTTTCTTCTTAATTGCGTGGTCTATACCACGAGCAATTTTCTCACCAACAACACTACCCATTGATCCGCCAATGAATTTAAAATCCATACAGCAGATAACGATATCCTTACCGAAAGATTTTCCGTAGCCTGTTCTTACAGCATCTTTAAGTCCGGTTTTTTTCTGAGCCGCTTTTAAGCGTTCACTATATTTTTTGGTGTCCTCAAATTTCAAGGGATCTTTTGATGTAAGCTTTTCATCAAGTTCTGTAAACTTATTGTTGTCGAACAAAATTTCAAAATACTCCTTGCTACCTATTCTTACATGATAGTCATCTTCTGGGCTTACATAAAAGTTTTTGGCAAGATCATCAGACTCAACAATTTTACCTGTGGGAGATTTATACCACAGGCCTTTTGGAGTGTCTTTTTTTTCCTCAGTAGAAGTCTGTATTCCTTTTTCTTTTCTTTTAAACCAAGCCGTCATATAGTCTATTTTTTGGTTATCCTAAAGTCTATTATAGCGTATTAACGTTGTTTAAATCTTCAAATGCTTTTTTCAAACGGTTGATGAACGTTGTTTCACCTTTTCTTAACCAAACTCTTGGATCGTAGAATTTTTTATTTGGCTCATCAGCTCCGTTAGGATTGCCAATTTGAGATTGTAAATAGTCTTTATTGTCTTGGACATAATCACGAACACCTGCAAGAAATGCATACTGTAAATCTGTATCGATATTCATTTTTATAACACCGTAGCTGATACCTTCTCTAATTTCTTCTACTGTAGATCCAGAACCACCGTGGAATACAAAATCGATATGATTGTGTTCTACATTATATTTTTTAGAGATATATTCTTGAGAGTTCTTAAGTATTTTCGGAGTTAATTTTACATTTCCAGGCTTGTAAACTCCATGAACATTACCAAATGCAGCTGCAATGGTAAATCTCGGACTTACTTTAGAAAGTTCCTCGTAGGCATAGGCAACTTCTTCTGGTTGAGTATATAATTTAGAATCATCTACATCAGAATTATCAACACCGTCTTCTTCACCACCTGTAATACCAAGTTCGATTTCTAATGTCATTCCCATTTTGCTCATACGCTTTAGATAACCTTTACATATTTCTATGTTTTCTTCTAAAGGCTCTTCTGAAAGGTCGATCATGTGTGAACTGAAAAGGGATTTGCCTGTTTCTTTAAAATGTTTTTCACTTGCATCTAATAAACCGTCGATCCATGGTAATAATTTTTTAGCACAATGATCCGTATGTAAAATAACAACCGCACCATAAGCTTCAGCTAATTGGTGTACGTGTTTTGCACCTGCAATAGCTCCTAGTATAGCAGCTTGTTGACCTTCATTAGAAAGACCTTTACCAGCATTAAACTGAGCGCCACCGTTAGAAAATTGAATAATTACAGGAGCATTTAAGCTTGCTGCAGTCTCTAAAACACCGTTGATGGTGTCAGAACCAATAACGTTTACTGCAGGTAATGCAAATCCTTTTTCTTTCGCGTAGTTGAATATTGCTTGAACTTCGTCTCCGGTAGCAACACCCGGCTTAATATTGTGAGCCATAATTTAGTGGTCTATTAGTTTCTGAAAAAATGAAAAACAAAAGTAATAAAACAATTATATTTAAAAGGGATAGTTGATGCCTATTTGCAATACAGAGTTAGCGAAATTATAATCTTTAAACCATCTTTCTGATTGAATTTCAGCAGGGTTGTAGGTTTTGAAGCCTAAATCTAGACGGAAAAGAAAGTAAGTAAAATCATACCGTAAGCCAATACCACTGCCTAAAGCGATATCTTTTAAAGAAGCAACACCATCAAATGTAGCTTGTGGATCTTCAACATTGTCTAAAACATTCCATATGTTTCCTGCGTCAGCAAAAATAGCTCCGTTTATATCACCAACAATTGGGAATCTATATTCTAAGTTCAAAGCCAATTTTAGATTAGCTTCATTGAAATCGTTAACCGCTGAAACACTGCCAGGGCCTAAAGAGTAGGGAAACCATGCGCGATTGTCGTTTGAGCCACCTGCAAAATAACTTCGAACAAAAGGAATGTTATTTGAATTACCATAGGGTATCGCTATTCCAAAAAATGCCCGTGCTGCTAACACATTAGAGCGTGAAAGATCCCAATACTTAACATATTCAAATTCGTTCTTTATATATTGAGAAAAGGGTACTCCAAAAACTAATAATTGCTCTTGGTCATTTTTATTAAATGGAACGAAAGATGAAAAAGCTGATAAAAGATTCCCTGCGCTTTCTAGTTTCCATCTAAACTGATAAAAACTGTTATCGATGATTCCTGTTCTATTCGTCTTATTAAATGTATAGTTGGTTGCGAAAATTAGGTTATTCTCTGTTAATCGCTTTCTTCGCTCTTCAATGAGGGTTACATTGTTAAAATCAACTGTGGTAGCGGATATAGTTCTGTTTTCAATGGCTTTAATAAATCCTGTTGTCCCAGAAGGAATAATCAATTTTGGGTCTGTGGCGTCAGTTTCTACTTCAAAAAATGTCGAAAGTAGAGGGTCATTTTGGTAATTATCTGCTATAGCATCGAGTCTTTCGAATGTGTTATTGTATACATTAAAAAACCTGTTACTATTTACATTACGTACATATTGAATATTTAAGAGTTCAACATTATGTTTAACAAAATCGCTCGGTACCCAATTATAGCCTAAGACGGTATTGAAAGTTTGCTTGTCTAGACCAATATTATTTTGAAAACTTGTGCCTATGGCAATTCTTGTTTTAGGTAATGTATAGTTGGGTATTATTCTAGAGGTGTTAATGAAAGGAAACCAGATACGCGGAAAATCAAGAGTAATATCTCCACCAAATTCTGAAAAATAATTAGCCTGAAAAGTATTGCTGCTTAAAAGTCCATATGTGCCATCAGCAGAAATACTCAAATTTTCAGCACCTTTAAAAATGTTTCGAATAAGTAGTGTAGTGCTTAAACCAACCCCTAATCGACGAAGGTTCGAGCGACTAACTTCGAAATTTGTTCCTAATGAGTATTTAGATTTTGGTGCAAGGTAGATGTTGGTGTTGACCTTATTGCCAATACTATCGGCTTCAAAAATAATGTTTGGATATTTGAAAATATTTAATGCGTTAAGTTGTCTACTTGTTCTTATTTTGTCGACATCTCTGTATATACTGTCCTTCTTGAAAAATATAGCATTGGCCAATGTCTTAGGCTTAATGTCGAAATTCTTCGAATAATGGATAGTATAGTCTCTGTAATCTATTGTGTATAAAGAATCGTTCGTGTTTGTTGAAAGATAGTCTGTATAAATATTGATTTTATTGATTTTTTCAACCTTGTATGCGGATGTAGTAACTTCATTCTCGCCTCTGGTTTTTAAATCTCCAATATTTAAGGTGATATTCATCTTCTGGTCATCTGCAACTTTGGTAGTGTCACGTAAGATGTCGAAAGTAATTGAGCTTTCTTGAAAATTTCTAATACCACTATTTCTAAAAACACTAGTTAATCGTTCACGTTCACTATTGAATTTAGATAAGTCAAATTGTTGGCCTTCTTTTATCAATGAGTTAACTGAATTTAAAAAATACAATGAATCGATTGCGGTTGATGAAATATTATTTCCCAGAGAATCAATCATATAAGGATTGCCAAGTTCAATATGGTAATTAATTTTAGCCTTCTTGTTCTGTTTGGAGCTGTCTATCTCATATGTTGTATTATTTGTAAAATAACCTTTACCTTGATAATAGGCACTAAGCCTTGCTAAACTTAAGCGAGTTCTTGTAGTGTCTAATATTACTGGTGCCTCACCAATATCTTCTAACCAATTACTTAAACCTGTTACTAAAAAAGATTCACCCAAACGTTCCACTTGTTTGGCAGAAAGTAGTTTTGTTAATCTTCTTTTTCTGTTCTCTTTTCTATACAACCATGCGTTGAATGATGAATCGGGATTTTCTTTTGCTAAATTATATAAGTTGAGTCTTAAAGGATAGCCAAGTACCGTTGAATTAGGTTTTTGATAAATAAGACTTTGAAGTTCTTCGTTGTTAATTTTAATTGAATCTGCGTAAATAGAATTTTTTACCACCAAATATTCATCATCCTCAACTTTTTTAAGCGAGTTGCAGGATAGCAAGACTATTGCCAATAGGGATAATAAGCTTAATTTAGCCATGTTGTTTTTGGAGCAAAGTGCCATCCTCATATAAATCAAAAATACATTATTTGAATGGTTGTCAAAAGTGAATTGAAACTTATCAAAAGTCTACAACAAAAAAAGTGCCGAAATGAACACGGACTTTTTGTTGTTGAAGGAAAAAAAACCATAGAGGAGGTTTTGAATTCAGGTATGAGGCTGTATAAATTATTTGCAGTAGATTCTGAAGAATTTAAAATTAAAGGAGTAGAATTCACTCATATAACTAATAAGGAGCTTGGTCAAATAAGTAGTCTAAAAAATCCGAATGGATATCTTGGAGTGTTTCATATTCCTAAACAGGGAAAGAAATTGCAGTCAGATTGGATTTTAGTTTTAGATGGAGTGCAAGATCCGGGAAATTTAGGTACAATTATTAGGCTGTGTGATTGGTTTGGTGTGTCAGATATTGTTTGTTCACCAGAAACGGTTGATTGTTATAACCCTAAAGTGCTACAAGCAACAATGGGTTCGATTACTCGAGTTCATATACAATATACAGAGTTAAATTCTTTTTTGGGGTCTAGCGAACTTCCTGTTTTTGGTACATTCATGGATGGTGGTAGTGTTAACGATTTAAGATTACCAGAAAAAGGAATTCTAATAATGGGTAATGAAGGAAAGGGGATTTCTGATTCGGTTGCTCAATTATGTTCTGATAGGTTGGCAATACCTCAATTTGGTGGTTATACTACAGAGAGTTTAAATGTAGCATCTGCAACAGCTATTTTACTTCACGAAATAAGAAAATAGATTTTTTTTGGATTTAAATTCTCAAGTGGAATATTGGTGGATGTGAATACATCTATTTGAAATCAATATTCATAGATTATTAGTCTACTTACTACTAAATTATTCGAAAGTAAAATTGATAAAAAGACCTCTTGTTTTTAACGACTCAATATTCCCTGTCCATGGGCTATTTGGGTCCTGATCTGGTACTAGTTCATCGGTTAACGCAAAAACACCTCTTATTGATGGGGTGAATTTGAAGTATTCTAAGTAAAAGTCAATACCAAAGCCAAGTTCGTAATTATAAACCCATTTTTTCATTCTAAAAGTACCAGAGCTATTGTCATCAAGGCTTTCTTCGTTACTACCTAAGTTGAGACTTCTTGATCCGCCGCCTATTAAAAAAGGTTTAAAGTTGCCAAATCTCTTTGTGCTAGCTTTAAGTAAAACAGGAAAATTTATATAGGTAGATTTAACTTCTCTAATAGCATCACGTTCATCATCAAAACCATTAAAACCCATTAATCTTGAGCCATAATGTAGTCCGGGTTCAAATCGTAAGTCTAAAAATTCATTAATACGTAATTCTCCAATAAGTCCTACATTGAATCCGAAACTTTTACTAACCAAAATATCTGGAGCATCTTCTTTGTACTCAATCTTAAAGTCATATTGATTTAAACCTAGAAAATATCCCCAGTTCAACAATTTCTTGTCTTCGTTTTGTTTATTTAATATGGGGCTTTCGTTGAATTGGGCGTTCAACGTAGTAGTCATAGACAATATCGCTAGGCTTATAAAAAACCATTTCTTCATATATCCGGGTTTACGATTGTATGTCATCAAAATAAAAAAGCGAACTTTTTATGGCGTTGTATTTGCCTTTTTCGCAATATAAATCGATGCCACCCCAAATGTTTGAGGTTTGTTCGTTACATCTATAAACCCAATTTCGCGTAAAATATTGTTGAAGTTTTCACCATGTGGAAAAACAGAAGCAGATTCGCTTAAATACCCATATGCAGAATTATCTTTAGAAAACATTTTGCCAATAAGAGGAAGAATATTCTTGGTGTAAAATTTATAACCTTGTTTATAGGGAGTTTTGGTAGGAACTGAGGTTTCTAAAATAACAAGAGAACCATTTGGTTTCAAAACTCTCAATATTTCGGCCATGCCTGTCTCAAGAGTTTCGAAATTTCGAACGCCAAAAGAGACCGTTACAGCATCGAAAGAGTTGTCTTCAAATACCAGATTTTCGCTATCACCAACAACCATTTCGATATTGTTATCGAGATTTTTGTGTCTTACTTTATCCTTGCCAACGGCTAACATACCTGGTGAGATGTCTAGGCCAACAATTTTTTTAGCACCAGTATTAACCAGTGCAATAGCCAAATCACCGGTTCCAGTTGCGATATCTAAGATAGAATCAGGTTGTTCCTTTTTTAATATTTCAACAACTTTTTTACGCCATTTAATATCTATGCCAAATGAAATTACGCGATTTAAACCATCATAATTTTTAGAAATAGTATCGAACATTTTAGTAACCTGTTCTTTTTTTCCTAAATCAGAATCTTTATAAGGTGTAACTTTTCTAGACATTGAATACTTTTTTTTGCAAAGATACAATTTAGCAAAGGCTTAATTCCTTTTTAATGATCGTGGTTCTTTCTTAATTGGTTAAAGAGCTGAAAACAAAAAATAAACTAATTAAATTATGTAATTTTGCCCCATAATAAAAGCTACTGTTTTCAAGATTTTTTTTGTGTACTTAAATAGATTAGTATAGAATTTTCAAAAAATTATTGATAGTTGGCGGTCTAATAAAATAAATGAAGATTATAATTGCTGGTGCTGGGGAAGTTGGCTTTCATTTGGCTAAGTTACTCTCCTATGAATCACAGGATATTACCTTAATCGATACCGAAAAAGAAAGTCTTGCTTATGCAGATAATCATTTGGATATACGTGTATTGAAAGGCGATGCAACCTCTATAGCAGTGCTTAGAGATGCGCAAGTGCAAGATTCTGAATTGGTTATTGCAGTAACTTCTTCTGAAACTACCAACATTACATTATGTATGCTGGCAAAACAGTTAGGTTGTAAACGAACTATCGCAAGAATTTCCAATACTGAGTTTATAAGCAATAAAGAGCTATTGCGATTTTCAGAATTAGGAATAGATGAATTGATTTCGCCTGAAGCATTAGCTGCAACTGAAATTCAAATGCTTCTTAATAAGTCGGCCTTTAATGATACCTATGAGTTTGAGGATGGTGAGCTTATAATGGTAGGCGTATCCTTAATCAAGTCTGCTCCGTTTGTAGGTAAAATGGTGAAGGAGGCTGCAAATATATTTCCAGAACTGCACTTTATGCCTATCGCCCTTCAGCGAACAGGTACTCAATATACAGTTATACCAAGAGGAGATACCTTATTTAAAGAGGGTGATCAAGTATATTTCATTACCGTGAAAAAAGGGGTTGATGAACTTTATAAGTTAACGGGTAAGAAAAAGGCTGAAATCAAAAATGTTATGATTTTAGGAGGTAGCAAGGTAGGGTACAAAACTGCCAGAGACCTTTGCGCTAATAAGTTCAACGTTAAGTTGATAGAAAAGAACAAAGAAAAAGCTTTTGATTTGGCAGATGAGTTGCCGAATGCCTTAGTGATAAATGGTGATGGCAGAAATGTTGAATTGTTAGAAGAGGAAAGCTTAGAGTCAATGGATGCCTTTATTGCGGTGACAGGTAATTCAGAAACCAATATTATGTCATGCTTAGTGGCAAAATCTAAGAATATAAAGAAAACCATCGCATTAGTTGAAAACATGGATTATTTTCAACTTTCTCATTCTATAGGAATTGATACTTTAATCAATAAAAAACTTTTAGCCGCTAATAATATTTTTAGACATATTCGTAAAGGCGAAGTAGTAGCCTTAATGCGTTTGAATAATTTAAATGCCGAAATTTTAGAGTTTATAGTTAAAAAGAATTCTAAGGTGACCGGGGCGACAATAAGGGAATTAAATTTTCCTAAAGCAGCAACTATTGGTGGTGTAGTAAGAGATGGTGTTGGTCATATTGCTCTAGGTGGATTCAAAATCCAAGAGGGTGATCGAGTAGTGGTTTGTTGTTTGCCTTCTGAGATATCAAAAATTGAACGAATGTTCCTTTAAAATGCGGCTTAACTTAAGAATCATATTTCATTTAATGGGGCTACTGTTGCTTTGTAACGGAGGCTTTATGCTTTTGGCGGCTGTAGTAAGTGGTATTTATCAAGATGGTGCTACTCTAAGCATCACTTTAGCATCAATAACGACAATGTTTGTTGGGGTCTTTGCAATGTATTATACCCGAGGGCATAAGAAAGAAGTAAAGCAAAAAGAAGGATACATTATCGTTACTTTTGGATGGATAATTATGTCAATTTCGGGTATGTTACCCTATCTGTTTTCTGGAGCGGTACCTGATGTTACAAATGCTTTTTTTGAAACAGTATCGGGTTATACCACCACAGGGGCTTCTATTATGGATGATATTGAGGCAATGCCAGAGGGTATTCTTTTTTGGCGAAGCCTTACCCATTGGATTGGGGGAATGGGTATAATTGTTTTGGCCATAGCTATTTTACCATTATTAGGAATCGGGGGTATGCAGCTTTTTTCTGCCGAAGCTCCAGGACCAAGTGCAGATAAATTACATCCTAGAATTACCGATACGGCTAAGCGACTTTGGTTTATTTATTTTGGCTATACTATTGCAGAAACTATTCTATTGAAAGTAGCTGGAATGTCATTTTTTGATGCCATAAATCATGCAATGGCAACGCTATCAACAGGTGGTTTTTCTACTAAAAATGCAAGTATTGCTTATTGGAATGATCAACCCTTAATTCAATACATTATTGTCTTTTTCATGTTTTTGGCAGGTAGTAATTTCGTATTAAGCTACTTTGCTTTTAAGGGCAAAGTACAGAAGGTGTTTAAAGATGAAGAATTTCGGTATTATGCAGGTTTCGTAATTGTATTTACAATTATAGTAGCCTTGGTTATTTATTTTAAAGCAAACATTACAAATGTAACTCCTGGTTATCCTATGATTTTGGGTAAAGCAGAAAGTTCGTTTAGGCATGCATTGTTTCAAGTAGTTTCGGTAATTACCACAACTGGCTTTGTAAGCGCAGATTTTACGCAATGGACACCATTTTTGACTGTTTTCTTTTTCGGGTTATTTTTTCTAGGGGGTTCGGCAGGATCAACGTCAGGTGGTATTAAGGTAATGCGTCACTTATTGATTATTAAAAACGGTGTGTTAGAATTTAAAAGAACATTACATGCCAACGCAATTATTCCAGTACGGTACAACAATAAAACAGTTAAGGAGAAGATTGTTTATAATATTATAGGCTTCTTTGTATTGTATATGTTACTCTTTATTATTGGCGCACTTGTATTGGGTTTTTTGGGATTAGATTTTGAATCGGCCATCGGTGGAGCGGCATCGTCGCTTGGTAATGTTGGTCCGGCATTGGGAAGTCTAAACCCGGTAAGTAATTTTAATAGTTTGCCTGTATTGGCAAAATGGTGGTGTGGTTTTTTAATGTTGGCAGGTAGACTAGAACTCTTTACGGTATTGATATTATTAACCCCTTATTTCTGGAAACGAACTTAAGTAGTGTGAATAGTGGTAAATAAAAAGTCCCTTTTGTTAAAGGGACTTTTTTATTTACAATGTGTTGAATTTTATTTCAGCGCTTCTTTAATTCTTGAAATTGCTTCTTTAATATCTTTAACTGATGCAGCATAAGATATACGAATACAATTTCCATTACCAAAAGCATCACCAGTAACTGTCGCTACATTAGCTGCTTCTAAAATATACATCGATAAATCTGATGCATTATTGATTTTAGTACCGTTTAATGTTTTGCCGAAATATGCAGTAACATCTGGGTAGACGTAAAATGCGCCTTCGGGTTCATTGCATTTAAAACCATCTATTTCATTTAGTAGGCCTAAAATTAATTTGCGACGTTCCTTAAATTCATCAACCATAAATTGAATACGGTCTGGCGATTCTTCTAAAGCTGTTATTACTGCACGTTGTGCAATACAATTGGCGCCACTGGTAACTTGACCTTGTAGTTTGTTGGTGGCACGTGCAATATAGGCAGGTGCACCGATATAACCAATACGCCATCCAGTCATAGCAAAAGCTTTTGCTACACCATTTACGGTAACTGTGCGGTCGAACATATCGGCAAACTCAGCCATTGAAGCATGCTCTGTTACACCATAATTAATATGCTCGTAAATTTCATCGCTTACCACTATAATTTGTGGATGTTTTTGAAGAACATCTGCAAGTGCACGTAATTCCTTTTTGCTATATATAGATCCACTTGGGTTACATGGTGAACTATACCATAGCATTTTAGTTTTTGGAGTAATTGCTGATTCTAATTGCTCTGGAGTCATCTTAAAATCATTTTCCAAAGAAGTTGAAACTTCTACAGGAATACCATCTGCTAATTTGACAATGTCACTGTAGCTTACCCAGTAAGGGCAAGGTAAAATAACTTCATCACCTGGGTTTAGTATAACTTGAGCAACATTATATAGTGACTGTTTTGCGCCTGTAGAAACAACAATTTGAGAAGGTTCATAACTAAGGTTATTATCCCTTTTGAATTTTGTTATAATTGCCTTTTTCAAATCTACATATCCATCTACCGGAGAATAGGAATTGTAGTTATCATGAATGGCTTGTATGGCTGCGTCTTTAATGTAATCTGGAGTTTCAAAATCTGGCTCGCCTAAGCTCAAACCTATTATGTCTTTTCCTGATGCTCTTAATTCACGTGCCTTTGCGGCCATTTCCAAAGTAGCTGACGGTGTAACGCTATTTATTCTATCCGAAAGTTGATTGCTCATGGGTGCTATAAATTTCTAGTATTGTAATGTTGGCTCTTTGCCTAATTCTTTTAAATGTTTAAAATGCGAAATTATAGCTTTTCTAGTAGTTTTATATTCGTGATATGGTAAATTAAATTCCTGCGCTGTTTGTTTCACAATTTTGGAAATTTTTGTGTAATGAACGTGGCTAATGTTAGGAAATATATGGTGCTCTACTTGATGATTTAATCCACCTGTAAACCAGTTTACAACTTTATTTTTTGTACCAAAGTTTACTGTGGTGAAAAGTTGATGAATGGCCCATGTGTTTTTCATGGTGCCAGATTCGTCTGGTAATGGAGTATCGGCATCGTCAACAATATGTGCAAGTTGAAAAACAACACTTAAGATTACACCTGCTACGTAATGCATTAAAAAGAACCCAATTAGAATTTTCCACCATGCTATATCTAAAATTAACATAGGTAAAACAATCCAAATAGTGATGTACAATAATTTTGTGACAATAAGAGTACTCCAGTTCATGGTAGCACTAGGTAATTTACCATAAGATAATTTACGTTTCATATACCTGTACATCTGTTGAAAATCGGTAGTAATGGCCCAATTGAAAGTAAGAAGACCGTATAGTAAAACAGAATAGAAATGTTGAAATTTATGATGTTTTTTCCATTCTGCATGTTTAGAAAAACGTAAAATTCTACCCGCTTCCATATCTTCATCATGCTCATGAATATTAGTATATGTATGGTGAAGAACATTGTGTTGTACTTGCCAATTGTAAACATTTCCGGCAAGTATGTAGATGCTACTTCCCATTAATTTGTTTACCCATTTTTTATTAGAGTAGGCGCCGTGATTACCGTCATGCATTACGTTCATGCCAACCCCTGCCATACCTACACCCATGATAATAGTTAAAAGAAAATTAGCCCAGATTGGCAATCCTAAAGTTAAGATAAGGAAATAAGGTGCTAGAAATAAAGAGAACATCACTAGAGTTTTAATGTGAAGTCTCCAATTGCCAGTTTTTTTTAATTTATTTGTTTTAAAATAATCATTGACTCTATTATTCAAAGTTTTAAAAAACTTTGCAGAATCTGTTCTTGGAAATCGTATGGTATTTTGTTCCATAATTAGGTAATCTTTTACTTAATAATATGTAATTGGATCTATAATAGTTTGATAGCTTAATTAAAAGCTAAATCTTTGCAATAGTGAATATACTAATAATATCTATTTACAAATATAAGGATGACTGCTGAAATCATATTTGAATATTTTCCCAATTTATCTGAAAATCAGAAAGAACAATTTGAAAAATTAGA
>CAXBIJ010000021.1:0-18829 GCA_963975675.1 uncultured Maribacter sp.
ATAGGTGCTTCTGCATTTTCTGTAAGCTCGTAAGTAAATCCTTTTTGGTCCCAAACTAACTGATAAGGCGCCAATAACCAGAATTTATCATTTACGAAACCGCCATCAGTACCGGTCGCGGTACTATCTACAGCCTTTCTATTATACGTAATTGTATCTTGCCGTGTCATCATGGTAACATCGTGAGAATCTGTTTTCCACAACCAAGTGCGTTCAAAATGGGAAGAATCACGATCTACATTAAAAGTGAATTTTATACTTGAGACGTCTTTCCAATTTTCATATCCATTTGCATTCGCAATTTTTTCTAGAACTGTCATTTCCGTATCTTCGGTCACTTCAACTTTCGTCTTATTATTGTCGGTTTTGCAACTTGTAATAATACTTGATAATACAATAGAAAGGATAATTAATTTTCTCATTTTCAGCTCATTTTAAATCAAATATATCAATTACAGTATCTTTAACCTACTTTTATTTTTTGTAAACAAACACAGGAGTGACATTTCTTAAGAAGCTATGTTTTATAATTATTGGAAGCGAGTTCAGTAAGCGTTCTTCTTCTAATACGGTACATGATAAATATACCGACGCTCAACTGGTAGAATATATTGTTACTAATAAGGATGCTTTGTTGTTTGGAGAACTTTATGATAGATACTCTAAATTGGTTTACAACAAATGTTTGGGGTTTGCAAAATCTAATAAAGAAGCAGAAGATCTGACTCAAGACGTTTTTTTGATGCTCTACGTTAAACTAGGTTCTTTCAATGGAACATCTAAATTTTCTACGTGGTTATATTCTTTCACTTATAATTTTTGCGTCAATTATGTGAATAGAAATAAGGAGCGAAAAATTAATGATAATTCAGTAAAGTTCGATTCACAAGAAGAAGTGCCGGTAGATGTTACCGACGATTTGTTGTTACAAATGCAAGTAGATAAGCTTAAAAAAGCTTTAGAGTTAATAGCGCCAGAAGAAAAGTCATTGTTATTATTAAAATATCAAGATGGTGCTTCAATTAAAGAATTAGAAGATGTTTTAGAGATTAAATCAAGTGCCATTAAAATGAGGCTTAAGAGGGCTAAAGCTAAAGTGGTGGAAATGTATAAAACCATACCCTAATGTCAGAACAGAACAATAATCCATTTAAAAATTTAGAAGGGGATCTTAAAGATGTTCCACCTGAATTACGTAAGAAAGTAATGGATGATGTAGCCGTTGCTAAGTTGATTATGGAATTGAGTAATCTGTTTACGGGTAATTTTGCCTCTATTATTGAGGGTATGATGAAAACGAAAACCAAATAATAATTAATAAAAGTAAAACTATATTCATGGAAACAGTAGATAAATGGAAAGACCTTGCCTTTGAATCTTTGAGTGCCATATTCAAAGATATTGCGGCTGCCTTGCCAGGTATATTTGGTGCATTTGTGGTTCTTATTTTTGGATGGGTAATTATTAAAATAACCACATTCGTTTTAAAACGAATTTTTAAGGTTATTCAATTACATCGTTTTTCAGAAAAAATTAATGATGCCAAGCTTTTTGGTGAGGCCGACATCAAAATAGACTTACCCAAAGTTATTCTCACCTTTGTTAAGGTGTTGCTTTGGTTGGTATTCATTATTGTAGCATCTGATATTATGGGTCTAACCATAATATCTACAGAAATAGCAAATCTATTACGATACCTTCCCATTTTACTTTCAGCTCTAATTATTTTTATGATTGGGTTGTATATGGCAAAAATAATCAAAGAAATGATTATTAAAGTCTTCGATTCTATTGGCATGGGCGGTGGTAAAGTTTTAGGTAATGCCTTATTTTATTTGATTATTATTTTTGTAAGTATTACTGCGTTAAACCAAGCGGGTATTGATACTCAAATTATAACCAATAATTTTACCATTATACTTGGAGCGTTCTTATTGGCAATTGCATTGGCTTTAGGTTTAGGTGCAAGAGAAGTTGTAGGGGATCTATTAAGAACATTTTACACAAGAAAAATTTACGTAATAGGAGATAAGATTAAAATAGGAAAACTAGAAGGTACAGTTATCGGTATAGATAGTATTTCTATGATTCTTAAAACTAAAAATGGTAAAGTTGTAATACCTATTAAAAAGGTCGTTGAGAAAACAGTTGAAGTGGAAGAACAATTGTAAAGCTTAAATTTCGTTTTCATTTATGAATGATGAAAAGTATAGTAATTCGATTGTCTTAAGCCACATTTGATTATGAATTAATTCATTAATTTTGTTAGAGATAATTAAACTTAAAATATGAGTGCTAAAAAAGGAAAAATTCAAGAAGCCATAGATGAGAAAATGCTGGAGGAAAGAAAGGTATTCTTATGGGGTATGGTTGATGACGATTCTGCAAAACATGTAATTGATAGGTTGTTGTATTTAGATATGCAGAATAGCAAAGAAATTCAACTGTATATTAACAGTCCGGGTGGTTATGTTACTTCTGGTTTTGCTATGTATGACACCATAAAATCTTTAAAAAGTCCGGTTTCTACAATCTGTACTGGTTTGGCAGCATCAATGGGTTCTATTTTATTATCCGTAGGTAAAAAAGGTAGAAGATTTATACAGCCACATGCTCAGGTTATGATTCATCAACCTAGTGGTGGTGCAAGAGGCCAAGCTTCAAATATAGAAATTCAGGCAAGAGAAATCATTAAAACTAAAGAGCTTAGTGCGCACATATTGGCAGATAACTGTGGGCAAGATTTTGAAAAGGTCTTAAGGGATTTTGATAGAGATTATTGGATGAATGCAGAAGAATCAATAAAATACGGTATTGTTGACGGAATAATGAAGTAGATGTCAAATACATATAAATTGAAAAGTCCTTTACAAAATTAGTAAAGGACTTTTTTTATGGTTGATTGTTATTTACTCTATAATAGAGATTTAATGCTCAGATGCTAGTCTCGAAATTTTAATGTTGTTTCTTATGATTAACTCATGGGCTTTTTCCAAGGTAGTTTAATTTGATTCGATTATCCCTTTTATAATCTGAAGGATAGGGAATTTAGTTCTTCTATTCAATTCGAGTTCATCAGCTGTGCAGTCGTCTAAGTTTTTAAAACCTATAGAATCTATAATTTTATAAATAAGTTTTTATTTTGGTGGTTCTTTCGCATCACACTCACAATAAAAATATTGAAGCTTAAATTATAGATTACATTAAATAGTGTTTATATTTTCTATAATTGAAGCTGCTCTGTTTTGTAATTCTACTAGCTTATTATTGTCCATTTTATCTAATAAGTTCATCATCATTGCCATTCTATTATTTTGCTTGAAATGCTCTTTTTTCTCATTTAAAAAGTTCCAATATAGTGCGTTAAAGGGGCAAGCATCTGGGCCTGTTTTTTTAGTATGACTATAATGGCAACTACCACAATAATTACTCATTTTATTAATATAGTTAGCACTACTTACATAAGGTTTGGTAGCTACAATACCGCCATCTGCAAACTGACTCATGCCTCTAGTATTGGTAATTTCGACCCATTCAATTGCGTCTATATAAACACCTAAATACCATTTGTCGACTTCATCGGGGTCTATCTGGGTCAATAGCGCAAAATTACCAATGACCATTAACCTTTGAATATGATGTGCGTAAGCGGTATCGAGGCTTTGACCAATGGCATGTTTTAAGCAATTCATTTTGGTCTTACCGGTCCAAAAGAAATCTGGTAGCTTATTTGTATTAGTAAGAGTATTTAGTTTTTTATAGTTAGGCATTTCTTTCCAATAAATACCTCTCATATATTCACGCCAACCCAAAATTTGGCGAACAAAGCCCTCAACTTGAGATATGTCGATATCTTGTTTATGTTCGTAGAAGTAGTCTAAAACGGTATCAATTACTTC
Source organism: uncultured Maribacter sp. (assembly GCA_963975675.1). Lineage (GTDB taxonomy): Bacteria > Bacteroidota > Bacteroidia > Flavobacteriales > Flavobacteriaceae > Maribacter. Next base: position 3,900 of record CAXBIJ010000021.1, read on the forward strand.
TTTTGGTGATAGTATTTTAGCATTCATAGCAAATGAGAGGCGAGAATGAAAAAGGAATTTTTCATTCTCATGCATTGCGTCTTGATAATCTCCAAAATGTAGCAAAAGTTCTTGACAGAAATATTTCAAATTAGAAAGACATTCTGTTCTTGATGTTGGCCAATTAAAAGATTCGGGTTCTATATTTCCAAAAGTTTCAACATTAGCTTTATTCAATTCTTGAATAATTTTGAGAACATCTTGGTTATATTTCTTTTCAGACGGAATGGATGGCTGGCCTGTCCATTTTTTACGGTTGTTTTGGTCAAAATTCCATTTACCGCCTTCAGGTTGGTCTTTTATCATCATAATGTGATGTTTTTTTCGCATCATTCGATAAAAATTTTCCATGATCATTTGCTTCTTACCTTCGTAAAAATTTTTTAATTCAAATCTTGTAGTATAAAAATGCTCGGTGTCAATATTACTTGATTTAATTTCTAATGATGTACATATTTGCAGTAATTGCTGGTCTAATCGATATTCATCTGGTAACTGATACTCAAATTTTTCAGCATTGGTTTCTCTAATGCACTGCGAGATTATTTTTTCTAAATCTTGAGGATTGTTAAGGTCATTCAGTTCTAAGTAAATAAAATGATGCCCTTTATTTGAAAGGTCTTTTTTAAAACTGCGCATCGCCATAAAGAATGCTACTACTTTTTGAATATGATGTTTTACATAATCAGTTTCTTGGCGCATTTCTGCCATTAAGTAAACAACATCATTATTTACCTTGTTAAACCAAGAATGATTTTGGTTTAATTGGTCTCCTAAAATCAGGCGTACTGTTTTCATCGTTGTTTTTCGTTTTTTTTCTTCTTTTCGAAAAAATATTTCTAAAAATTTTATTAAGTGTTTAATCACTTATTGAAAAAGGACAAAATGTATTTACACTTAAAATAAGGTTTCTTGCAACCACATTCTTTGAAATGTACCACTACCGTCATATCGTTCGGCCTGACTTTTTATATTGAATTTGCGGTCTCTAGGGTCATTACCAACACCACTGTTGTACATCCAATTTCCCCAATTACTATGCACATCATAGTCTATTAACATACTCTCAAAATAAGCTGCGCCTATTCTCCAATCTTGCTCTAGTTCTTTTGACCAAAAACTAGCAACATTTTGCCTACCTCGATTACTCATCCACCCGGTTAGTGCCAATTCTTTCATGTTGGCATTTACGAATGGTTCTTTGGTAGCACCTTTTATCCAACTATTTCTTTGTTGAATAGTATCTTTCCAATCATACTTTTTATGAAGGATACCACCGATTTGAAATATTTGGTTCTGGTGTTTAAGAGAAACATATTTAAAGTAATCTCTCCAAATTAGTTCAAAAATAAGCCAATAGGTATCTTGGTTTTTAGTGACTACATCTTCAAATTTTTTTACCTCCCAATATATTGTTCGTGCAGAAATACTCCCATTAGCCAACCATGAAGATAATTTTGAGCTGTAATCTTTACCTACTAATCCGTTTCTAGTTTTCTTATAAAAAGCTAGTTTTTTGGTTTCCCAAAAGTAATTTTGAATTCTGTCTAAGGCAGCTACTTCACCACCAACAAAAGGGAAAGCAGTTCGTTTGTCTGTAATGAAATCAACTAAATCCAAATCTTTTAGTGTTGGTATGTCTGTTTTATTCAGAACTAGATTATCGCTAGACATTATTTTTTCAATACTTGTAAGTGATCTTATAGCAACCTGATTTTCACACTTTTTTCTAAAATTGGTAAATACCTCCGGTAACTCACCATAATTATTGTATGGGATATCATCTGGGTGAAATAGAAATTGGTCATAGCTTTCTATAAAATTGGTGGAGATTGAAATGTTTTTCTTGACAGATTCTAAAATGTACTGTTCGTCACTGGTCCATTCCTTCTGTAAATAAACGGTGTCAATATTTTGTTCAAGAATCAATTGAGGTAAGAAATTGGCAGATTTACCAACATAAATAAATAACGGAATATTTATTTTTTTTAGCTCATGTCGAAGTTGAGTTACAGTTTCAATTAAAAATTTGGCTCTGAATTTTTCAGTTCTTTTAAATCCGAATTGATCTTTCTCAAAATATATAGATTCAAAACAGAAAAAACCAATTACTTTTTCGCCCTTCATTGCCTTAAAGAGAGAGGTATTATCTTGTACCCTTAAATCGTTTTTGAACCATATTAAATTATTCATATATTTTTCAACAGCTGTTGTTTATTTCTTCTACATTTTTCACTACAGTATTTAACATTCTCCCAATTTTTATCCCACTTTTTACGCCAATTAAAAGGCCTTGCACAAACAGCACAAACCTTCGTGGCTAGATATTCTTTCTTGTGGGCCATTAAAGTAATGGTGTTGTTGGCTCATTAGGTTTTGCATAATTGAACCGGTTTAAAAGCTCGGGTAGGGCATAACCATCTAAGCCTATTAAAGAAACGGTACTGGCTTTTTCTAAATTTACCCAACCATCTTCTTCTAGTATATCGTCAGATAAGTAGATATGCTCAATAGCACCAATTATCAATAGGCAGCCGTTTTCTTTAATTTCATATTCATTAATATAGCGACAACCAAGTTTAATATTACTTTGACTTACATACGGTGCATTAAAATCATCTAAATATGATTCTGTTAAATTAGTTTTAGAAAATTCAGAAATTTGCTCATCATAATTTGCAGCTGTATGGTGTGCATCTTTAATCATATCCTTATTCACTTGATTAACTGTAAAGACACCAGTTTCTTTAAAGTTACTGTAAGTATCTCTTTTGACAGTTAACGGTCTTAGAATAAAGCCTAACATGGGTGGGTTACTACCGATATGAATCACCGAATTGAAAATCGCTAAATTGGTTTCGCCATTCTTTGATATTGTTCCCAAAAGGTTTGCAGGCTTATAACCAGTGCAGCTATTAATTAGATGAGCTCTTTTTCTGCTGGGCATATTACCCAGGCATGTTTTTTTTAAATGTTTCAATATTTTTATTTTGTTTATTAAAAATACAAATATCTTAAACAATACTGATAAAACATTAAAAAAATGATTTGTTTAGTTTACGCTTGTAATAGTGGAAATAGGGCATAATTTGCTACTTTTAACGCTCACTTAATATTGGTGTAAAGCTTAATGCATGACCCAAAGTAAAAAAAACATAGCCATCATTGGCTCAGGATTGGTAGGTTCGTTACTTGCTATTTATTTGAAAAAGTACGGCCATCAAATCACAGTTTTTGATAGACGACCTGACATTCGCAATATTGAATTTTCAGGTAGATCAATAAATCTTGCAATGAGCAATAGAGGATGGAATGCCTTAAGAGCTGTTGGCATTGAAGATGAAATAAAAGAAATAGCAATACCCCTTTATAAACGTGCTATGCATGTGGTGGGTAAACCAGAGTACTATCAAAAATATGGTAAAGATGGCGAGGCTATTTGGTCAATATCTCGTGGTGTACTCAATAAGCGGATGATTGATTTGGCCGAGAATAACGGTGTAGAATTTCGTTTTGAAGAAAAGGTATGGGATGTTGATTTGCCTGAAGCTAAAGTTTACACAGGTGATAGCGAAAAAGGTGAATGGAAAGAATACCCATTTGATTTAATATTTGGTTGTGACGGAGCATTTTCAAGGGTGCGACATAAAATGCAACGCCGTAGCCGATTTGATTATTCTCAAGATTTTATTGACGTGGGATATAAGGAATTAACCATTCCGGCAAATAATGACGGCACCCATAAATTAGACAAGAATTCATTCCATATTTGGCCAAGAGGTAAATTTATGTTTATTGCAATGCCTAATTTAGATGGTAGTTTTACATGTACCTTATTTATGCCATTTGAAGGTGAAATTTCTTTTGAAAGTATAAAAACAAAAAAAGATGCTGTTCAATTTTTCAAGACTTACTTTCCAAATGTTAAAAATGAAATTGAGAACCTAACCGAGGATTTTTTTAAGAATCCTACTAGTGCAATGGTAACTATGAAATGCTACCCTTGGACATATTGGGACAAAGTGGCTCTCGTAGGTGATTCTGCGCACGCTGTTGTACCTTTTTATGGTCAAGGTATGAATGCCGGTTTCGAAGATATTTTTGTGTTAGACGAGATTATACAGGAATTAGGAGATGATTGGGAAAAGATTTTTGAAACCTACCAACAGCGGCGAAAGCCAAATGCAGATGCTATTGCAGAGCTGAGTTATCGAAACTTTGTAGAAATGAGTAGTAAAACGGCAGATGCTAATTTTTTACTTCAAAAGAAAATAGAAAAACATTTTTCTGCTAAACATCCAGATAAGTGGATTCCTGCCTACAGTAGGGTTACTTTTTCTGAACGACCTTATGCTGAAGCCTTAGCTGCAGGAGATGCTCAAGAAATGATAATGAAAGAGGTGATGAAAATATCTGATATCGAGAAAAAATGGAATAGTGAAGAAGTAGAAAAATTGATACTAGATTTAATTGGCTGATTTTATTTCAGCTCTACGCATTGGCATACTATCAATAAGCTCAAAAATTTCTTCCAGTTTTAGTGGATAGGATTGTATTGATTTTACACCACCATCTTTACCAATTAATAAATATCCTTTCATATGCTCGATAGTGTTGTTTTTAAAGAGTACCTCTTTATCGTCTAGGTTATAGAGGTGATCTTTTTTATATATAAAAATAATAAGGTCTCGTTGTTCAATTTCGTTTGAGCTGTCTTTAATTAATTGTAAAGCCTTTTTAAATTCATTAGTGTAAGTCGGGCTATCAGAAAGAACCAGAACTCTATTTTTCCATTTATAATCTGATAATTGTTGGGCAGTTAAGGTATAACCATACATAATAAAAAGTAATATGATTGTTTTTATGGCTTTCATTGGTATGAATTTAAACAAAAAAAAGCCATCTAATTAAAGATGGCTTTTTTGAATATAACTTAAATGCTACTACAATTTAGCAAACATTTTTTTCATTTTCTCATTTTCTTCTTCAGCCAATATAGGGTCAACCAAAATACGACCACTATGCTCGTCAGTAATTATTTTTTTTCTTGAAGCGATTTCAACCTGTACTTGAGGTGGAATAGTAAAGAAAGAACCACCTGAAGCACCTCTTTCGATTGGTACAACTGCTAGACCATTCTTAACATTGTTACGAATACGGGCATAAGCCTTAACCAAACGCTCTTCAATTTTATCTTGAAATTTGATTGATTCTTGTAACAACGCTTTTTCTTCTTTCTCAGTTTCAGCAAGAATAGCATTCAATTCACTTTTCTTGTGCTTTAAGTGAGCATCGCGCTCAGATAAACGTTCTTTCGTTTCAGAAATAACAGCTTTCTTTTGCTCGATTTGAGCTTTGAATTCTTTAATATTCTTATCAGCCAATTGAATTTCCAATTCTTGGAATTCCAATTCTTTACTAATTGAATTGAATTCTCTACTGTTACGAACATTTTTTTGTTGCTCGCCGTATTTTTTAATTAGAGTCTTTGCTTCTTCAATAAGGTTTTTCTTAGCACCGATTTCGAAATTTATATTTTCTAAATCAGATTTAAGTTTATCCATTCTCGTTTTTAGGCCAAGGACTTCATCTTCCAAATCTTCTACTTCTAAAGGTAGTTCACCACGAACATTCCTTATTTCATCAACTCTAGAATCAATTAATTGCAAATCATATAATGCTCTTAACTTTGCTTCTACAGAGGAATCTTCTTTTTTTGCCATATTAAAAATAATTGATGGGATTTGTTATACTTTCCGATAAATGGATTGCAAAATTAGGAATTTTTTTCGTAAGATAATCAACTAAAAGGTTTTTTGTAAACTGCTCAGTTTCAAAGTGTCCAATATCTGCCAAAACCAATTGATTTTCAGCTTCATAAAATTGGTGATATTTAAGGTCTGCGGTAATGAAAATATCAGCTCCGGCTGCTTTTGCAGCGCTAATTGCAAATGAACCACTACCTCCTAAAACTGCTACACGTTTAATTGGCTTCTTTAATAAATTAGAATGTCTAACCACAGAAGTTTTCATTTTTTGTTTCAAATCGGATAAAAACTTACGTTCTGAAACCTCTTTTGGTAGCTCCCCAATCATACCCATACCAATATAAGGGTTGGTATTATCTAAGGTTTGAATATCATACGCCACTTCTTCATAAGGGTGAGCATTCATTAAATTCTCAATAATTGTATGCTCATCGTTCTTTCCAAAAACACAAGTTAACATAACCTCATGCTCTATATGAGTTTCACCAATTTTGCCTTTTAAAGGGTTGGCTTTGTCATTTGCTTTATATGTTCCTTTGCCTTCGGTAGAAAAACTGCAGTTCGAGTAATTTCCTATTTCACCCGCCCCAGCTTTGAAAAGAGCCTTTTTAACTTCTTCAACATTCGCGATGGGTATATAGGTAGTCAGTTTTTTTAGTGTGCTCTTTTGTGGTATTAGTATTTTGGTATTAATGAGACCTAATACGTCACAAATCTTACCATTTACACCATGCCCTACATTATCAAGTGCAGTGTGCATAGAATAAATCGAAATATTATGTTGAATCACCTTTATAACTACTCTTTCTACATAATTCTTGCCCGTAATTTTCTTAAGTCCGCTAAAAATTATAGGATGAAAACTAACGATTAAGTTGCATTTTTTAGCAATTGCTTCATCAACTACATTTTCAAGGGTATCTAAGGTTACTAATACTCCAGTTAATTTGGCAGATGAGTCACCTACGAGTAGTCCTACATTATCAAAATCTTCTGCATTGCCTAGTGGGGCGAAGTCTTCTAAGATTTGGGTGATTGTATTTATAGTCATTTTATTGAAAAATAAGGTATTCAAAGATAAATTATTATAATTTCGTAGGGATGCAGGTGTTACGAAAACTTCTTTTCCCGATTTCATTAGTATACGGTTTTATTGTGTTTATGAGAAATCGTTGCTATGATTTAGGAATTTTTTCCTCAAAATCATTTAATACAAGAACAATTTGTGTTGGTAATTTAAGTGTTGGCGGAACCGGTAAAACTCCCATGATAGAGATGTTGGTGAAGTCACTTCATCCTGATTATCAAGTATCAATTTTAAGTAGGGGTTATAAAAGAAAATCTAATGGTTTTTTGCTTTCCACCAATAAAACTAGCGTTGAAGATTTAGGGGATGAACCATTTCAATTAAAATCTAAATTTCCAAAAGTAACCGTAGCTGTAGATTCGGATCGAAGAAACGGCATAGCACAATTAGAAAAGATTGTTAGGCCGGATGTTATTTTATTGGATGATGCTTTTCAACATCGAAAAGTAAAACCAAGCTACTCGATCCTATTAACAGCCTATAACAATATATACGTGAATGATTGGTACTTACCGACTGGGAATTTAAGAGACTCTAAATTGGAAGCACGTAGGGCAAATCTAATTGTAGTTACCAAATGCCCTAAGAATTTATCGATATCAGAAAGAAATAAAACAGTAGATAGAATTAATCCTAAGGAACATCAAAAAATACTCTTTAGCTGCTTGTCCTATAATAACGAATTAAAGGGGATTACTGTAAATCTTGAAGAGCTTAAAGATAAAAAAGTGACCTTAGTTACTGGGATAGCAAATCCCGTTCCATTAGAAAATTTTTTATTGGAAGAGGGTCTCACATTTGAACACATGAAATTTAAAGATCATCATTTTTTCTCAGAGCAGGAAATTGCTTTATTAAAAGAAAAAGAATGTATTCTTACTACTGAAAAGGATTATGTGCGTTTGAAATCTAGACTTACCAATTTACATTATATTGAAGTTTCTCATCAATTTATAGGGAATGATAAGGAGGTACTTAATGAAGAATTAAAAAAAATTATGACAACGAATTCTTAGGGTTTTTGTCAAAAATATTTTCACCTATTTTTTGATAAAACACTTCTGGTTTAAACGGTTTGGTGACTACATCATTACAGCCAGCTGCATAAAAACTCTCTAAACTGTCGTCTAATGAAATTGCTGTTAAGGCAATAATCGGTATGTCTTGATTGAATTTTCTAATTTCAATTGTTGCCTCTTCGCCACTAATGCCAGGCATATGAATATCCATAAGAATGGCATCGTATACATTTTCTTGGGCTAAAGTAATAGCTTCATGACCGTTGTTAGCAATGTCACTAGTCATTTCCTTTTTAGATAGCATTTTTTTGGTAATTACTTGATTGATTTTATTGTCCTCAACAATCAATAAGTGAAGATTTTTAAAATCGTAATCGCGCGGAGTTATTTCAAAAGAAAAATCTTCTGGAATATCATCAAGGCTTTTCATTTCAATTTCAAAAAAGAAAGAACTGCCTTCGCCTAATGTGCTCTCTAGTTCTATTTTACTCTTAAACAATCCTAAAAGGCTTTTTACAATAGTAAGTCCTAAGCCAGTTCCACCATACTCACGGTTTATTTGAATAGAACCTTGTTCAAATCCCTCGAAAATACTTTTCTGTTTTTCTTTTGAAATACCAATACCATTATCGCTAACTTCAAAATAAATAGTTACATCATCTTCAACTTTATTAAGCAATTTTGCAATAACTTTTACTTCACCACCTTTAGTGAATTTGATAGAGTTACCAATCAAATTCATAAAAATTTGAGAAAGTTTTAATGGATCACTCAATAAATGGCCAGGTATTTCAGGATCATACTCCAAAATCAATTTGGTATTATTTGCTTTAGCACTTTGATTCAATGAATTAATAACCTCATGAATAACCTTTTTAAGATTAAACTCCATATTAAGAGGTTCTAATTTATTGGCATCAATTTTATTGATATGAAGTATATCATTTATAAAGTTCAATAAATAGTCGCCAGAGAATTTTAAAGCCTTTAAATGCTCTTTTTGATGCTCTAGCGGCTCTTCTTCTAAAAGAAGATGGGTTAGGCCTGTGACGGCATATAATGGAGTTCTAAGTTCATGACTAACGGTAGAAAGGAAATTTGTCTTCGCTTCCATGGCTTGAACAGCACCATCTCGTGCTATTTGTAATTCTTTATTCTTGGTTTGTAGTAAATCGTTAGTTTTAAATTTAATTTGATTGTTACGGTATAACGTAACTGCTAAAAGTGATATTATTATTAAAAATGCCGAGGCTAAAATTGCTGTTAGTTCAGATCTATTTTGTGATTCTGTTAGCTCTTCAATTTTTTTCTCTTGCCTAGCTATTTCTTCAGTTTTGTAATCATCTTTTATTTTATCGGCAGTTTTAGCTTCAATTTTATTTTTTTCTATGTTGAAGATTGAGTCTTTTAACTGTACTAGATTTTGACTGTTAACCAAAGATTTTTGATACAAACCTAATCTTTCATAAACAGTGGTTAATAAAGCATTAGCAGTTTTAATATCTTCTAAAAAGCCATTGGCCTGCGCTACGACTAATGCATTTTCACCATTTTTGGCTGACTCCGCTAAATTATCAGTTCTTAAATTTAATTCTGCGAGAGTTAAATATGCTTGAGAAGTGAGATATTCCTTTTCATGAATATCTGTATTTACAATAAGGGAGTTTAGATTTTTTGAAGCACTTTCGTGTTTTTCTAAACTAATATAAACTCTAGCCTCAGTCAACAATAAATTATTATAAAAATTTCTATCATTATTAAGTTGTTTAGCCTCGTTCAGCATAAACAATGATTGAAAATTTCGGTTACTTCGATGTAAGAGAATTGCTTCAATATATTTGTGCATTGCATCCCCATAAGGGTATGCGATATCTTTCAAATAAACACTGGCACGATCCCAATAGAATTCTGTATCTCCCTCTTTGTCAATTTTTAGATAAAGCAATGCCATCTCATGAAGACTATCAATTAATGATTTGATGTCTTCTTTTTTTTCAGCCTCATTAGCCGCGGTATTCAAAGTTTCGAAGGCTAAATCAATTTTATCTTGATTCTTAAATTTTCTAGCTTGGTTAAAATAAGATTGAATGTCATTAGAGCTAACCGAATCTTGTGAAAATACAAAAGTGGTAGTCGCCAAAATAAAAATTGGGACTAAAAAGATCTTAATTGCTTTATTTAAGAATAATAGCTTCAAATATAATTTTTACTGTTCATGTAGTTTATCAAATCAATGATTCTACTACTATAACCGGTTTCGTTATCGTACCAACCAATAATCTTCACCATTTTTCCTATTACAGAGGTCATTAAAGAATCAAACGTACAAGAATAGTAACTATTGTTTATATCTATAGAAACTATTGGATCATCGGTGAAGCACAATATATTTTTGAACTGATTTTGCGATGCTTTTTCAAATGTATTGTTTATTTCTTCAATATTTGTAGTCCTTTTCACATTTAAGGTGATATCGGTTAAAGATCCATTAGGTACTGGAACTCTAATGCCACAACCACCAATAGAATCTGCTAGTTCAGGAAATATTCTTGTCAAGGCTTTTGCGGCACCAGTTGTCGTAGGAACAATAGATTGTGATGCTGCTCGTGCCCTTCTTAAATCTCGATGAGGTTGGTCATGTAAGCTTTGATCTGTTGTGTAGGAGTGAATGGTGGTTATGTATGCCTGTTCAATACCACAAAGGTCATTTATCACCTTAATCATAGGAGCGGCATTATTTGTAGTGCATGATGCGTTTGAAATGATATCGTCATCGGTGTTCAAAGTATCTTCATTTATGCCAAATACTATCATTTTTATGTCATCTTCAGTAGGAGGCACTGATAGAATAACTTTTTTTGCACCATTTGTAATATGAAAAGATAATGCTTCTCGGTCCTTGAACTTTCCCGTACATTCTACAACCACGTCAACATTGGAAACAGACCAGTTAATTTTTGAAGGATGGGATTCGTTAGATAATAGAATATTTTTCCCATTAACGATAATATGTTTTTCGTCATGCTCAATTATATGGGGCGATGTACCGTGTATACTATCGTATTTTAATAAATGTGAAAGTGTTCTTGTATCTGCTAAATCATTAATGGCAACTACATTTAAATGTTCTTGTAGCTGCAATAGGCGGAATAGGGTTCTTCCTATTCTTCCAAAACCATTAATGCCAATATTTATTTTTTGCATTAGTTAACGTTGGTATTGAGTATGTAATGAAAACATTTAAAAAGTGAACCAGTGACAAAAATTAAATAAAACAATTCTTGTAATTAGTCATGCGAATTAAAGAATGTGTTTATGTGCTTTATAAGACGATCTTACTAATGCACCACTTTCCACATGTCTAAAGCCCATTTCTAAACCAATGTCCTCATATTTTTTAAATTGCTCTGGAGTGATAAATTCCTTAACAGGTAAATGTTTCTTAGAAGGCTGAAGGTACTGGCCTATAGTAACTACATCTACATTTACGCTTCTTAAATCTGCCAAAGTAGTAATTACCTCATCTTCATGTTCACCTAGACCTAGCATGATTCCAGATTTAGTTCTATTGATACCTTGTTTTTTTAAATAGTTGAGCGCCTCAAGACTACGTTCGTATTTTGCTTGTATACGTACTTCTCTTGTTAATCTTTTAACCGTTTCCATATTATGAGAAACCACTTCTGGGGCAACTTCTATTATTCTGTCCAAATGCTTTTCGATTCCTTGAAAATCGGGAATTAATGTTTCTAAAGTGGTGGTTGGGTTCATTCTACGAATAGCCTTGACAGTTTCGGCCCAAATAATCGAGCCCATGTCTTTAAGGTCATCTCTATCTACAGAAGTAACAACAGCATGTTTAATACCCATTATCTTTATTGAACGTGCCACTTTTTCTGGTTCTGCCCAATCAACATTTTCCGGTCTACCTGTTTTTACGCCACAAAAACCACATGACCTTGTACAAACATTACCTAATATCATGAAAGTGGCAGTTCCTTCGCCCCAACATTCTCCCATATTTGGGCAACTTCCACTAGTGCAAATTGTATGAAGGTCATACTTGTCAACTAAGCCTCTTAGTTGTGTATATTTTTTACCTGTCGGCAATTTAACCCGAAGCCATTTCGGTTTACCTTTAGGTGGAGCAACATTTTCATTTAAGACTGTAGACATGCTAATATTTTAATACAAATATACGAACTTAAAAAGTGTCTATAAAGTAGAATTACCTTCGAAGCCATCGTCTTTTAAAATGTAAAAATGAAGGTGGTTAGTTAGAGGTTTACTTCCTAGCTTTAATAATCTCGGAAAGAAGTTTTTTTGCCCTAAGTAGCTTTACTTTAACGCTATTTATAGGCTCATTTAAATTAGCTGCGATATCTGCATAGCTTAATTCATTGAAATACCTAAGGTTTATGACGGTTTGATAGTGAGGTTTTAATTTTTTAATGTCTCTTAATAAATCAGCTAAATTCTGTTCTTGAATCAACTGGTCTTCCATAGAAGGTGTTACATCTAACGCACTGGTTATTGCTTCTGCACTGCTTCGAGAGTCTAAAAGGCTTTTTTTGCGCTTGCGAACCAAGTCAATGTGTATGTTCTTAGAAATGGCGATTAGCCAAGTTTTAAAAACATAGGTGTCGTTATAGGTGTGTATTTTATCAAAAGCTTTAGAGAATGTTTGTATAGTTATATCCTCTGAGTCATTTTCGTTTTCTGTACGTTTTAATTGAAAACCATAAACATCGTTCCAAAACATATCCAATAATCGACTGAAAGCAATTTGGTTGCCTTCTTTCGCTTTGAGTATTGTTTCTTCTAAATTGTCTACGTTGTTCAAAAAATGATTTTGGGATAGGTAAATTCTATAAGAGTGAATTTACCTTATTCAGAAATAGTATCTTTATTGCAATCTTGTTCGGCTGGTAATTTACCGCACATACCACATGCTTGTCCGTCTTGATTTAAAAATGGACTCTGACTCGCACAAGTTCCAGCAAATTTTCCGTCTTTTTTAGACCAAATTTTAACTGCAATACCTGCAAATGCCAATGCTAATAAACCAATAGTTAAAAATAATAGTTTCATAAGCTAATTTTAAACAAAGATAAAAAATAAAGCCCCAAAATAGGGGCTTTAAGAATACTTTATATTTGTAATATTAGTAAGTTATATTGGCAACTATATTTTCTACGCTAGGAACGTGATTACCACCTTTCTGTTCAATGGTAATATAACCTACAGCATTTTCTGCGTATGGTAGAGCCATTAATTTTTGTTGATCGCCAGCTTCTTCAATAATACCTAGATTAATCATTTTACCGTTAACCTCAGCCCACATTTGAAAGCATTGACTTTCTGGAATGTGAGGTAATTTGCTCACGTTTATATAAGATAATTTCTTTACAGGATTTATATAAGCAACAGCTTTTAGGTCTTTTGCTTTTTGATTTCCTTTTACGTTGTATCTTTTTGTTTGTGGGTTGTTTAGGACGATAAATTGGTTACGGACATCTTCTAACTGCTCTTTCATGTTTTCTTCTAGCAACTTTATCTTATTGCTAACCACGCTATTCTCTTCTTGTAAGCTCTGATTTTGATTCCAAAAGAAAGTTGAAATTCCTGCAAACATTATTGCAGTAATACTTGCCGCAATAGCATAATTGAAGAATCTTTTTCTTCCACTTCGCTCAGCTTTAATTCTCAATTGAATCTTATCTTTTAGCCCCTTCGGTGCTTCGATAGCATGTAATTTAGCGAAAATTTCAAGGTTATCTTGTAGCTCATTATAAGTATCTCGTACTTCAGGATACATAGCAATGTATCGCTCAACCTGCATTGCTTCTAAATCAGTAGTAGCTCCTAAAAGATATTTTTCTAATAAATCAGAATCTAGAAAAATTTTTATTTTGTCTTTCATAATACAATATTTAAAATCATAGCAATAAGAGCAGGGCCATATATTTTACCTAATTCGCGTAAACCTATTTTTAATCTAGACTTAATGGTTCCTAAAGGTATGTCCAACTCATCACTTGCCTCTTGTTGGGTCATGCCTTGAAAGAAAAGAGCTTCTAGTACAACCTGGTATTTATCGTCAATTTTACTAAGGTGCTCTCTCACGTCCATTAACTCTGGCCTTGTGCTTTCTACGCCTAATGTATATACGTCAGAAACATCTATTTGGATTTCCTTGTCAGATTTTGTGTTAACACTTCTTAACTTATCAATTGCAGTATTTCGGGTAATTCTAAAAAGCCATGTAAAAAGTTTAGCTTTCTTAGGATCATAAGAGTCAGCTTTTTTCCAAATTTTCACAAAAGATTCTTGAACTACATCTTGAGCTAATTCGGGATCACGAACAACTTTATTTGCCACACCTAGTAATGTATCGGCATAATTATCATACAGTAGTGAAATCGCTTTTTCGTTTCGCTCCTGTAATAATTCCACAATATGATTTTCTAATAGAGTGCTCATAATTTAAAAGATGTACATATTTTTTTAAAATGGACATCCAAATACTAAGATTGAACCGTATATGATTAAACGCTAAATTATAAAATTGATTGTTAATGATGCGTTATCTAAAAATATATATTGAATAAGTGGTCGGCTGGTAACTGCCCACTTTGTTTTTGGTTGGTTTGGTTTGGTAATAACCCTTGTAATTTATTTTACAGGGGTTATTTTATTAAATTAACCTCAGGACTAATTGTAATATTGAATTTATTTTGGACTGCTTCAATAATTTGTGAAGCAAGTGCTAAAATTTCCCTTCCTGTCGCCTCGTCATAATTTACAAGTACTAATGCCTGATTTTGATGAACACCAGCATCACCAAATCTTTTTCCTTTAAATCCACACTTTTCAATTAACCAACCGGCAGGAATTTTATAAATTAAATCAGAAATTTTATAAAAAGGAGCTTCAGGATGCTTTCTGATAAACTCATTAAAAACTTCTTTTGAAACCATAGGATTTTTGAAAAAACTACCACTATTTCCTAATAGT
>CAXBIJ010000022.1:0-18823 GCA_963975675.1 uncultured Maribacter sp.
CCAGTTTTCTCGTGGTGATAGGAATAGCTTCCTGCACAAACTTGGAAATTGAAGAAACCGATTCTATTATTAGCGAAGGTTTTCAAGGATTAGCAAACTCTAATTCCGCAATTGATGGATTATATGACCGTCTAAGAGGTCAATATGAGAATCAAGGTAATCGTTATTCTTTTGAAGAGGTTACCTCAGATGCAGCAATAGTACCTACACGTGGTACTGATTGGGGTGATAATGGGCAATGGTCTAGTTTACATCAACACTTATGGACTCCTGAGCATGTTTTTGTAATTGGCGTATGGGATGAATGGAACGGAAACCAACTTATTGCTTCTCAAATACTAGACCCTAGAAGTAACCCAACCTCAGGTAATATTGGGGATGCTAGCTTTGTAAGAGCATTAAGTATGTGGACCATTTTGGATTATTATGGCCAAGTTCCTTTTAGAGATGTTACTTTGCCTTCATCAACTTTACCAGAAATTCTATCAGGAGATGCTGCTCTTCAATTCATTTTATCTGATATTGACACTGCTATATCTAACTTGCCTGTAACCGCTGCAGGAAGTGGCGAAGCAAATGGACGAGCTAGTAAAGCAGCCGCTAGGTTTTTAAAAGCAAAAATATTATTAAACAAACATATTTTAATTGGTGGTAGCCCAGATTCTTCTGATATGGCTAGTGTAATTAGCCTAGTAGATGAAATTATTGCAGATGGCTATCAATTACAAGAAGGATATTTTGCTCTTTTCCAAGATAGTGCAGATAACGAAACTATCTGGTCTTTACCTTCTGGTGTTGGAAATAATATTTTCAATGGATTACATTACAACTCACTTAGCCAAGGCGGTGGTGGCTGGAATGGATTTGCGACATTAGCAGAATACTATGATTTATTTGAAGGTGATCCAAACTCTAACAGAATGGCTGTAGATTTTACACCTCTTGACGGACAAGAAGAAAGACGTGGTGGTGTTCCTCCAATGGGAGATGGTGTTTTAGAAGATTCACAAGTTGGTAACGGTTATTTAATTGGACAGCAATATGCTGCTGATGGTACACCATTAAAAGATAGAGCAGGTGCTCCATTAACTTTTAAAAGAGACTTTAAAGATGGTGATGGAAATCTTAACATCATTAACAATGATGAAACTACTGGAATAAGAGTAATTAAGTATAACCCAAGATACGGTGCATTCAAAGGTCATAAGATAATCTTTAGATATGCCGATGCACATTTAATGAAAGCAGAAGCTATGATGAGAAGTGGTGGAGATCCAACTGCCATGGTCAACGAATTAAGAGTTCTAAGAAAAGCTTCACCAATTGGTTCAGTAGGAGAAACTGAATTATTGGCAGAAAGAGCTCGTGAACTATTTCAAGAAGGCTGGAGAAGAAATGATTTAGTTAGATTTGGTCAATACACTAGAGACTGGTTGTTTAAAGCTCCTGAATCTATCAACAATGACAAATATAAATTGTTCCCTATACCTTCGGCGCAATTGCTTGCAAACCCTAATTTGGTTCAGAACCCAGGGTACTAATAATAAATTATGTTTAAGTTCGAAAAGGCCTCCAATTATTGGAGGCTTTTTTGTTTTCTATCATCTTGTTACAACAAGATAAAAAATGGCAGTATAATTCAAATCTAGTAAAAAAAGCTACGAAAGAGGTTTATCCATATTGCCTACAGAATTTTCCGTATAGCTGAACATAGTTAAAATACTATTAAATATTTAATGCATGTTTAGCATGCGCTTCAATTTCATGCTTAATAAAGGATTGAATCAATACAGCACAATCTAAGTACAGCATAGGGCTAAACTGATGACAATAGCATTTTAGTCCTATGTTTTAATGAGACAAGTATAAACCCTATTTTGATTATTAAATAGATAAGCCTAATTATGAAAAGCAAAATACCCTTCAATTATATTAATAAATGAAGGGTATTTAATTAATAATCATGTCTAAATTCAAATTAGACTTCCAATTTATAAAGTTTTGTTTTAAACAATTAAAAACTAAATTCTATTTAGCAAAGTAAACATAAATTCCAATGACAATACAGCATATTAAAACACCAAATTGATTTACATATTTATAAGGCGTTATCGATACTTGGTCGGTGTATTCAAGAACAAAGGGTTCTTTACGTGGCCTAATCGCACCAATAATCAACATTATAACAATGTTTATAACAAATAATATCGCCATAATATGTAAATAATGTGGATATGCCTCAGCCTCTATTAATTTCAGTTTGGCTGGATCAATAATACCCGATGCATCTGCTTGGGCAAGAGCCTCATCAACAAACTTAGTTTTAAGCCAAAATTGACTGATTATATAGAGTAATGATCCTGATAGAATACCAATTTTTGCAGCAATAGCAGGCACTCTTTTTGTTAGGTAACCTACCACGATAATAGTAAATATTGGAATACTATAGATTCCATTTATTTCCTGCAAGTAATTAAACAAACTACCAGCGTTAGCAATTAATGGAGCTATAAACATAGCCGCTAATGCCAAACAAATTCCAAAAATCTTTCCATATTTTACAACGGTAGATTCCGAAGCTTCCTTATTAATGTGTTGCTTATAAATATCTATTCCAAACAAGGTTACAGAACTATTTAAAACACTATTAAAAGAACTTAAGATAGCTCCAAATAATACTGCAGCAAAGAATCCTACTAATGGTTTTGGCAATACTGCTCTAACTAATTCAGGGTAGGCCAAATCACTAGAAGCTAGTCCGCCATCAAAATAATGGTACGCTATCATACCTGGTAAAACCAAAATTAATGGCCCCAATATTTTTAAAAACGCCGCTAACAATAAGCCTTTTTGACCTTCGGCTAAATTTTTAGCCCCCAAAGCTCTTTGAATAATCTGTTGATTGGTTCCCCAATAAAAAAGTTGAACCAACATCATTCCCGTAAAAATAGTGCTAAACGGAACTTCTTGGCCAGCATTTCCTGTTGAATCAAATCGCTCAGGGTTTGAATTAACTAAAGTTTCTAGCCCTGTAAAAACACTACCATCACCTATAGCCATTAACCCGAAAACAGGAATTAGCAATCCCCCAATCAACAAACCTATCGCGTTAATAGAATCTGAAACTGCCACCGCTTTTAATCCTCCAAAAACGGCATAAACAGAACCAATAATTCCTATTCCCCAAATACATATCACCAAAGCAGTATTATCAGAAACTCCTAAAAGTGTAGGAACATCAAACATACCACTAATTGCTACCGAGCCAGAATACAATATAACTGGAAGCAAAACCACAACGTATCCTGTAAGAAACAAACCAGATGTAATCGTTTTTGTCGCAACATCAAATCGTTTTGCTAAAAACTGGGGCACTGTTGTAAGTCCACCCTTTAAATATCTTGGTAATAAAAATATTGATGCAACGACTATAGCTATTGCGGCCAAAGTTTCCCAAGCCATAACCGATAATCCGTCTGTATATGCGCTACCATTAAGTCCAACAATTTGCTCTGTAGATAAATTGGTAAGCAATAATGAACCTGCGATTACACCAGCAGTTAAACTTCTTCCTCCTAAAAAATAGCCATCAGATGTTTGTTCATCGGTACTTCTTGTTGCGAAATATGAAATCACGGCTACTAAAGCTGTAAAGCCTATAAAAGATAAAATTCCTATCATGTGGTCTGTTGTTGGTTAATTAGTCAAGCCTAAATATATTGGATTATTTTCATTACTTCTAAATTCAAGCTATTAAAAACTGTTAATTCATAATATTCAACAATATCTATAACGATTTCGATAAATATTAACACCGACTTATGCAAATAAAACCTAGCAAATAGTAGGTATTTGGCTATCTTGCAATCTAATTTTTAAGAACCTATTTTAGCAGTGACTCATTCAAAAATAATAGTTTATTAAAATTTTAAAGAATAAAGATATAGGGCGATTTTTGTAATGATTTTTGAATTACCCTATTTGCTTAATTGCTCTAAATATTCTCTTATAAAGTACTATTTCCTTATTCACGATGAAATCAAATTGTTATTTCAAAAATATTTAAAAATGAAATCGAATTTACTTAGGCTAGCCAGTTTTAGCTTACTTTTTTCACTTTTGTACTCCTGTAATTCTAAAGAAGCATCTAACGTTCTAGTTGAAGAGCCAGATCCAACTCTGTTTACCCTTTTACCTTCAGAAGAAACCGGTATTAACTTTATAAACAAGGTTCAAAACTCTAAAGAATTCAACATATTCAAGTACAGAAATTTTTATAATGGCGGTGGTGTTGCTATAGGCGATGTTAACAACGATGGCCTTTCTGATGTTTTTCTTACCGGAAATATGGAGCCGAATAAATTGTATCTCAATAAAGGGGAATTAAAATTTGAGGATATTTCGGAAGCTGCCGGAATTGCTGGAAACAAACCTTGGTCTACTGGTGTGGTTATGGCAGATATTAATAATGACGGGCTACTTGACATTTATGTAAGCAATGCAGGAAACATGAAAGGTAATAACCATGACAATGACCTTTTTATTAATAATGGTAATGGAACTTTTACCGAACGTGCGCATGAATTTAATTTGGCGGAAACAGGATTTTCTACACACGCCTCTTTCTTTGATTATGACAAGGATGGTGACCTAGACGCTTATATTCTAAACAACAGCAACATTCCTGTAAGTAGTCTTGGGTACGCTGAACAACGTGACGTTAGGGCGCAAGATTGGGAAGGAGTCCCACAAATTTTTAGAGGCGTTGGTGACATGCTATTAAGAAATGACAACGGTAAATTTGTAGATGTAAGTGAAAAAGCTGGTATTTACGGTAGTCTAATTGGTTTCGGTCTTGGTGTTATGGTTATTGATATCAACAATGATTTATATCCTGATATTTACGTGTCTAATGACTTTTACGAAAGAGATTATTTATATATCAACAACCAAGATGGCACTTTTAGCGAAGAGGTTCAAAAATGGACCAATCACCTTAGTTTATCTGCAATGGGTGTTGATATGGCTGATATTAATAATGACGGGTTAACCGACATATTTATTACTGATATGCTTCCTGAACCTGACCAACGCGTAAAATCGGTAATGGAGTTCGAAGGCTACAACGTCTTCAAATTAAAACAAAGCAAAGACTTCCATCAACAGTACATTCAAAACACCTTACAATTAAATAATGGCAATGGCTCATTTTCTGAAATTGCATATTATAGTGGTGTCGAAGCAACCGATTGGAGTTGGTCTGGGTTGTTATTTGATATGGATAATGATGGCTTGAAGGATATTTATATTACAAATGGTATTAATCATGATTTAACCGATTTGGACTTTGTAGATTTCTTTGCCAATGAGATAATTCAGAAAATGGCTTTAACAGGAAGAAAAGAATCTATTGATTCTATCATCAATAAAATGCCTGTAACTCCTTTACCTAACTATGCGTATCGCAACAATGGAGATATTACTTTCAGCAATTATAACAAACAATGGGGTTTCGAAATTCCAAGCCGTTCTAATGGCTCTGCGTATGGAGATTTAGACAATGACGGAGATTTAGATTTAGTGGTCAATAATGTAAACATGGAAACATTTGTTTACAGAAATAATTCAGAAACCGAATCTAACAATAATTATATCAAATTAAAATTTGAAGGTTCTGATGGTAATAGATTTGGAATAGGCACAATAGCACGTTTATATTACCCTAACAACATTATCGACCAAACATTAATGCCTTCTAGAGGTTTTCAATCTTCAGTAGATTACCCAATGACTATTGGTCTAGGAGCGACTACAATTTTAGATTCCGTTAGAATAATATGGCCTAACGATGCAACAGTAATGCTTACGAATGTAAAAGCAAATCAATCAATAACCTTCGTTCAAAATAAAGCTGAAGAAATCTACAAGATTAAGCAAGAAAACAAGACCCCTATCTTAAATCAAATAGAAAACAAAACCTTGTTAACCCATAAGGAAAACAACTATATGGATTTTGATAACGAAGGATTAATTTCTAAATCATTAGCGGAAGAAGGCCCTGGATTAACTGTAGGCGATGTAAATGGTGATGGCAACGATGATATCTTCATTGGTGGTGGCAAAGAACAACCTGGCACTCTGTATTTTCATACTGGTGACGGCATATTATCAAAACCTATCATAAAATTCTTCGAGAAAGAAGCACTACTTGAAGATACTGCTGCGTCATTTTTAGATTCGGATAACGACGGAGACTTAGACCTAATGGTAGGTACGGGCGGAAATGAAATAGGCATGCAAGGCAATTATGGTATACGACTATATATAAACGACGGTAAAGGAAATTTCACGCTAAGCACCAAGAAATTACCGACAACCAATACGAATGTTGCTGTTATTGCTCCTTCAGATTTTGATGATGATGGCGACATCGATGTTTTTGTAGGGTCAAGAAGTGTAGTTGGCACATATGGTATAAATCCTGACCATTTATTTCTACTTAATAACGGCGATGGTACGTTCACTAATGTTACGGAACGCTCAGCATACGACCTAAAGGATGCCGGAATGATCACTGATGCCAAATGGCTCGATATGGATGGTGATGGTAAAAAAGATTTAGTCACGGTTTCCGATTGGGGAAGCCCTAAAATCTATAAAAATTCTGGCAGAAGACTTGGCTATTCTAAGAGTTCTCTCGATAGTCTTAATGGCTGGTGGGGAGCTGTACAAGGACACGATTTAGATAATGACGGTGATCAAGATTTGATATTGGGTAATATGGGAAGTAATATTCATTACAAGCCTTTACCTAGCCAACCCATGAAAATGTGGGTAAATGATTTTGATAACGATGGCACTATAGAACAGATTACTACACAAAATTATAATGGCGGTGATTATCCTTTACACCAAAAAAAGGAGTTGACTTCTCAAATTTTGGCATTAAAGAAAAAGAACATTAAAGCCTCAGACTATGCAAAAAGAACCATAGATGAACTCTTTCCTAAAAATGTAATAGAAAACACTATCCTAAAACAGGCTAGTATTTCAGAATCAGTAATTGCCATAAATGACGGTAATGGAAATTACACCATTAAAATTTTACCACCTCAAGTTCAATTCTCCTGTATCTGTGGCATACAATGTTTAGATGTTAATAAAGATGGCAATCTAGATTTGGTAATGGCAGGCAATAATTTTGAATTTAAACCGCAATACTCAAGGCTAGATGCAAATTATGGTAATGTTTTGCTTGGCGATGGCAAACTTGGGTTTAAATGGCAAAACTATTCAGATAGTGGTTTCTTTATTCGAAACG
Source organism: uncultured Maribacter sp. (assembly GCA_963975675.1). Lineage (GTDB taxonomy): Bacteria > Bacteroidota > Bacteroidia > Flavobacteriales > Flavobacteriaceae > Maribacter. Next base: position 7,322 of record CAXBIJ010000022.1, read on the forward strand.
AAGTAAAACACATTGAAGTAATTAAGGATAAGAAAGGAAATGAATTTATCATTGCAGCAATCAATAGTGATACTCCAAAACTTTATCGATTAAATGAAAAATAATATTCTTATTCTTTGTTTATTGGTCTTTACATTTGGTTGTAAGGAAAATTCTGGGGAACTTTTCACAAAACACTCTCCAAGTGATACTGGCATTAGTTTTGAAAACACACTGACCGAAACAAAAGACCTTAGCATATTAGATTATCTCTACTTTTATAACGGTGGTGGCGTTGCCATTGGAGATATAAATAACGATAGCTTGCCAGACATTTACTTTTCTGGAAATCAAGTAAAAAATAAATTGTACCTCAACAAAGGAAACCTCGAGTTTGAAGATATATCTATAAAAGCTGGTGTGGAAGGAAACAGCTCGTGGAATACAGGCACAATAATGGGTGACGTAAACGGTGATGGCCTTTTAGATATTTATGTATGTGCCGTAGTTGGCCTAAATGGTTTCAATGGTCATAATGAGCTTTTTATAAATCAGGGGGATGCTACTTTTAAAGAAAGTTCTGCTGAATATGGCTTAGATTTTGAATCGTATAGCTCTTCTGCAGCCTTCTTAGATTATGATTTAGATGGTGATTTAGATATGTATTTGCTAAATCATGCTGTACATACCCAAGACTCCTACGGTAACGCAGAAGTTCGCTTCAAAAGAAGCTATGAAACTGGTGACAAATTACTACGTAATGATAATGGCCGATTTACAGATGTAAGTGAAGAAGCTGGCATCTATGGCGGTATTAATGGTTACGGTCTCGGCATTGCTATTTCAGATTTTAACCAAGATGGATATCCTGACTTATATATTGGCAATGATTTTCATGAAGATGATTATTATTATCTAAATAATGGCGATGGAACATTTAAAGAAAGTCTGAAACAATATTTCGGACATACCTCAAGATTTTCAATGGGTAGCGATGTGGCAGATATTAATCATGATGGTTTGCCAGATTTGATATCCTTAGATATGTTGGCAGAAGACGAAATAGTTTTAAAAACTTCTGAAGGTGATGATGATGTTCAAATTCAAAAATTGAAGACGCAAACTTTTGGTTATCATTATCAGTATACCAGAAATATGCTATATGTAAACCAGCCCAACGGCATGTTTTTAGAAACTGCTCTACTTAGTGGGATTGCCGCTACAGATTGGAGTTGGAGCGCATTATTTGGCGATTACAATCAAGACGGCGAACAGGATCTTTATATTAGTAACGGTATTCCAAAACGACCTAACGACCTTGATTACATCAATTTTGCATCAAACGATAATATCAAACAAAAAATTAATAGTACAAATCTTGTAGATCAAAAGGCATTAACCATGATGCCATCGGGTTTTGTAGGTAATAAAATTTTTAAAGGTTCTACAAATCTTAAGTTTATTGATGAGTCGAAAACTTGGATTGCTCAAGATACCGTTATCTCAGGTGCCACTGCTTACGGAGATTTAGACAATGATGGTGACTTGGACATCGTCACTAATAATCTATTTAGCCCTGCCATCATACAAGAGAATACCACAAATAGCACTCGCAACTGGTTAAAAATAAAACTGAACTTTAAAAAAGAAAATAAATTTGCAATAGGTGCCAAAATTTTTTCCTTTGCGAATGGTATACAACAGTTTAAGGAGATGTATACTGTACGTGGATTTCAAGCTTCTTCTGAACCTATTATTCATTTTGGGTATGGAGACCTTAAAACAGTTGATTCCTTAAAAATAGTTTGGCCAGACAAGAGCTTTCAAATTCTTAAGAACATAGCAACAAACCAAACCCTTTATATTAAACCAGAACAAACAAAATCGTTTATCTATAGCAGTTTACGCCCAAAACAAAAACCTCTTTTTGAAAAAGAACCAGATAATCTTGGAATAACTTATGAGCATATAGAAGATGCTTACAGCGATTATTTGCGCCAAAAGCTCATACCATATCAAATGTCAGATAGAGGGCCAGCCGTTAGTGTTGGTGACTTAAATAAAGACGGTAAAGAGGATGTCTTTTTTGGGGGCTCTAAATACATTCCATCTAAGATTTTTATTCAAGGTGATTCAACTTTTCAATTAAAAATTTATCCTGAAATTCAGAAGGATAGTATTAAGGAAGATATCGCATCGCTTATTGGAGATTTTAATTCGGATGGCAAAAATGATTTGATAATTGGTACCGGTGGTGCTGATTTTTTCAATGCAATGAAACCTCTAACAGACTCTTACTACGCTGCAAGTGAGAACACTTTCATTAAAAAACAGTTTCCTGAATTATTTGAAAATGCATCTGTGCTTCTCAAATTAGATTATGACCACGACAATGATTTAGATGTACTTATTTGTAATCAATCTATTAGTGCAGATTATGGTAATAAACCAAACAGCTATTTATTAGAAAATAAAAACGGAGACTTTACGGTTGCGAACAATCCCTTTGAAAACTTGGGGATGATTACTGATGCGATAGTTACAGATTTTAATAAGGATGGTTGGGAAGACCTTTTATTTGTAGGTGAATGGATGTCGCCACGCTTTTTTCAGAACAACAAAGGTATATTTACTGAAGTACATCTATTAGAAGATGGTAAAGCAAATGGATTATGGCAAGCCGTTGCCAGTTTCGATATCGATGGTGATGGCGACCAAGATTATTTGTTAGGCAACTGGGGTTTAAACACAAAATTCTCAGCATCTATAGAACATCCTATGAAAATGTATTACGGTGACCTTGATAAAAATGGGGCTACCGAAACCATCGTTAGCACATATAAAGATGGCAAAAATTATCCAGTTGACGGACTAAAAGAACTATCGAGTCAATTGGTTTCACTTCGTAAAAAATTTACTAATTACACTTCTTTTGCCGGTAAATCAATGGAAGAGATTTTAGGTGTAGATGTATTGACTAATGCAGAAATTCTAGAAGTACACACCTTAAGTTCAGGCTATTTGAGAAACGATGATGGTGAATTTTACTTTGTTCCTTTTAATTTCGAGTTGCAGTTAGCCCCTATTCTGTCCTTTTTAGAATATGATTTTGATGGTGATTCTCAACCCGAAATTTTAGCTGCTGGAAATTATTTTGGAGTAAAACCTTACCACGGTCGTTTTGATTCTTTCCCCGGAGTTTTGATAAATGATGTCAACAATATTACCTTAGCCAATCGAATTGGCCTTGACCTTATGGGCAAATCAATTAGAAATATGAATATTATACATATAAACAACCATAATTACTTACTGCTTACATTTAACAATGAAGCGGCACAAGTATATAAAATACTAAAACAATAGACGTATGAAAAGGTATATTACAGTACTAATGGTGAGCCTTTTTCTTGCAAGTTGCGCAAAGAAAGAAGAACCCATAATAATATCTGCAGAAGAGTTGCACAACTCTATCGATAAGATAGTAGAAATAATGATTCATGATATTTTCTCGCCACCAGTGGCTAGTAGAATATTCGCTTATCCCAATATTGCTGCATATGAAATAATAGCTCAAGTAAACCCTGATTATCAAACGTTATCAGGTCAAATTACAGACTTGAAACCTATTCCTAAAATGGACTCCATCTCAGGAATTAATCCTCAACTATCGGCGTTAATTGCACATATGAATATAAGTCGTCAATTGATTTTCTCAGAAGATAAATTCGATGTATTGCAAGACAGCTTATTCCATGTATGGAGAACTCAAAATGAAACTGAATTCGAAGCTTCTAAAGCTTATGGATTAAAAGTTGCAGAACATATAAAAGGATGGATGAGTAAGGATAATTATAGCCAAACACGTACTATGCCTAAGTTTACGGTAAATACCGATGATGCTTCTAGATGGCAACCCACACCACCTGCATATATGGATGGCATTGAACCACATTGGAGCAAAATACGCCCATTTATATTAGATTCTGCTTCTCAGTTTAAACCTGTTCCGCCACCTCCATTTTCATTAGAAAAAGATTCAGACTTCTATAAAGAACTTCTAGAGGTTTATGATATTAGCAACAAAATTACGGCGAACGGAGACGAGTCAGATGAAGTAGCCATTGCCAAATTTTGGGATTGCAACCCCTATGTATCAGTTACACGAGGACACCTAATGTTCGCTACAAAAAAAATAACCCCAGGAGCGCATTGGATAGGTATTACAAAAATTGCGTGTAGAAGTACAGACAGCAATTTCGATGATACGGTTTTTGCATATACAAAAACCTCATTAGCAATCGCAGATGCATTTATTAGTTGTTGGGATGAAAAGTATAGAAGTAACTTAATTAGACCTGAAACTTTAATAAATCAACATATCGACGAAAATTGGAAACCTATTCTTCAAACACCTCCTTTTCCAGAATATACAAGTGGGCACAGCGTTGTGTCAGGTGCTGCTGGCTCTGCTTTGACCAGCATTTTTGGTGAAAATTTTAGCTTTTCGGATGATACTGAAACACCATACGGTCTGCCCATTAGAAAGTACACTTCTTTTAATGCAGCAGCAGACGAAGCAGCTATTAGCAGAATGTACGGTGGTATACATTATAGAGCTGCAGTTGAAGTCGGGGTTGGTCAAGGAAGGAAAATAGGCGCTCTATTGAATGCTAAAATTAAAATGAAGAAGAACTCAAATATCGCGCAGAATTAAATAACTATGAGAAAAGGAATTACCATTGCAGTTGCAATCGTCTCAATTGGATTACTCTGGTATTTTTTCATTAAGCCACAAGATTACCAGGTTAGAGTTGCCGCTAATTCGAGTGCAGGCATAATAAACCAAGCGCTAAAAGCTTGGAATAATTCTTTACCCAAGGCTTCTATAAGGCAAGTGAAGAACCTATACCATTTAGAGCAAATGATTTCATTTGGTGATTCGACCCATGTCTATCAATGGAATATAACACCTATAACAGATTCTACCTCGCACTTAGTAGTAGATATAAAAGATGTAAATTATAGCTTAAAAAACAAATTATACATTCCTTTTGCTGATACTAATTTAGAAAAAACATCTAGAAAAACAGTCACTGAATTTATAGAAAGTTTAAATAAACATCTGAAAGAATTTAAGGTTACGTTCATTGGTGTAGAGGAATTACCTTCTACCTATTGCGCATGTGTTGAGCATAAAACCATTCAAAATCAAAAAGCATTTGCAATGATGGAAAGTTATCCTTTTCTTAATTCGGTCATTGGCAATAATGAAATTGAAGTTAACGGTATTCCCTTTATAGAAACCACTGATTGGAATATGCAAAACGACAGCATTGTTTTTAATTTTTGCTATCCAATAATTAAAAAAGATAGTTTGCCAACTATAAAGGATGTTGTTTATAAGGAATTTATAGGAATGAAATCATTAAAGGCTATTTACAATGGTAATTATATGACTTCAGACAGAGCGTGGTACACTTTGCTAGATTATGCTAAAAAGAATGCCATTGAAGTAGACAAAAAACCAATAGAATTCTTTTTCAACAATCCGAATATGGGAGGAGATGCTTTTCGTTGGAAAGCTGAAATATATATGCCCTTATCAGATTCAAATGAATAAACTAGCACTAATCACATTTACCATATTTTCAGCACTTACTTCGTGTACCAATTATGGTCAATTAAAAGTTATAACAGACTTACCTAGCAGCTTAAAAGAAAATTCTGGCTTGGTTACTTATGGTGATTCTACAGTTTGGGCAGTTGAGGATAATGGTAATAAAGATGAAATCTATCAGGTAAACTTTAAAGGCGACATTCTAAAAACCCTAGAGGTTAAAAACGGTAAAAATGATGACTGGGAAGATTTGGCCAAAGACACGGCTGGCAACCTATATGTAGCAAATATTGGTAATAATCACAACAATCGTAAAAATTTAGTCATTTATAAATTGCCTAACCCAAATAGTGAACCTGGCGATAAAATAGATGCTGAACAAATTGAATTTAACTATCCAAATCAAAAAGAATTTCCACCTAAGGAAGACGAACTTTTATATGATGCCGAAGCACTATTTCATCATGGGAATTTACTTTATATAGTTACCAAAAATAGGACTAGACCATTTAAAGGAGAGGCCCATATTTATTCTGTACCAGATAAAGCCGGCAACTATGAAGCAACTTTAGTTGGTTCATTTACACCTTGTACAGATTGGAAAACATGTCAAATTACCTCAATTGATATTTCACCCAAAGGGGATAAAATAGTAGCTCTTAGTTATGGAAAACTTTTTGTGTTTACTGAATTTACGTGGAATGATTTCTCTAAAGGCAAACTACAGGAAATTGAATTAGGAGCCAGAACGCAATTAGAATCTGTATGTTTTCTAAATGACAACACACTACTCATTTCTGATGAACGTTCACATGGTACTGGTGGTAATCTCTATTCGTATCATTTAAAGTAACAATCACTATTAGAAACCGAAACCTAACCCAAACATAAATCTAGTTCCATCTTCACTCGCGAATAGTGCTGTATTTATTGAAATAACATCTGAGGCATTCAAAAAGAAACCCCCGCCATAAGACGTATGCCAACTTTTTGAAATAATACCAGGGTTCCATACTCTTCCATAATCAAATCCTCCATATAAACCCAAAGCCAAGGGCACTAAACGCGTACGTTTCTTTTTTAAGCTAAACCTAATATCGGTATTTTGATAATAAGAAGTCTTACCAATAAATCTTTGATTTCTAAAGCCACGCAAGCCGTCTGTACCTCCAATACTTGCAGCCTGATAAAACTCGTAACCATTCCCCATATTAAAATGTCCCTTCCATTTAGTGGCCAAAACCAATCGCCCATTCGGTATTAATTTGTAGTCAAAACTAATTGTTGGAATAAAATAACCATAATTTCCACCTTCACTATCTAGATTTTCCTTGAATCCTACTTGTACCGATGTGGCCATACCAATTGTTGGAAATGCCTCATTATCTTTATTCTCAAAGGAATAATCAGTATAAACACCAATAAAATCACTATTGGTCTCCTCTCCATTTTGCTGATAGAATTCATTGACAAATCTATTATCCGTCTCCTCCACACTAATAGATTGATACGATACTCCTAACCTAACTTTTGCTCCTAATTCCCCTCTCCAAACTAAAGCAGGAGAAAATTCAAGCTGTCTTAATTTAACCCTATTGTAATCGAGACTTAATTCGTCATCAGGGTTTATTGAATTGTTTCCGTAACCAAAAAAGTTAACTGCGAAATTAGGGCTGGTAAATCTTGCAATAATTTCACCGTTCCAGCCTTCAAAAAGGTGAGCGAATTCTCCTCGGTACTTTAAATCAAATCCGCTAGTTGCGAAATAATAAGATGCACCAAAAGTATGCTGTTGGGTAAAAGGATTCTGTCTAAATCCATTATAGGTATATGTATTCAAAAACCCAATTCTCATACCATCATCTGGATTAAAACCTATTGTTGGCGTTAATTGATTTTTACTACTTCTTATATTTAGTGGTTGATACGTATTTAATTCATAATCATTTGAAAGCTTAACTTTTGCACCGTTTATTTCCTCAAAAGTATTCTCCTTGCTTTTATAATCATAAATCGAAATGTTACGTCCATTTCCAATTTTATAGATGTCATTATTTTGACCTCCTATGATTCTCACTTGTACACCATTATAATTAGCACTATTATTGACTTCAAATATATCATCATCATCTAAACCATAAATCCATATTTCTTTAGTGTTATTGGTAGTAAATATTTTATTATAAAATAGTTTCTCCTTTTTATTATCGATATTTCTATAAACCTTTACTTCAGTTTCTTGATTATTCAATCTATTTATTTCAAACCAGTCATCTTTATCTGTACCAGTAACAACAGCATACTTATTAATGATATTGAAATAAGTATTTGCAGTTTCATTTATATTAGCCAATCTAGCAATTAAAATTCTCTTTATTTCATCAACGGATTCATCTTGAACTTCACTAGGAAAAGCTTTTAACGCTTCATCAATGACCTCTGCAGACAGGTGGTTCTGCAAATATTCCGCTTGACTTCTCCATTGTTCCTTAGTGGTTTCACCTAATAAAGACAAATCCAAAACATAGGTTTTAGGGGAGGAATTAAAACCTCTAACGTTTCTAATTTCTTCATTAAAACCTTCCATTAATTGCAAACTTGGTATAATACGTGTCGAAATATTCATCAACAAACCATCTCCCATATTTGAAAAAACTTGATCACGGTCTCTTGGCACAGGTCTATAAATAATTTTGCCTTTTTTTTCAAATTCTGCCCATCGCCATTGATCTACGTGCCTATCCCAATCCCCTATTACCATGTCGAAAAGCCTTGCCTTTAGATACAATTCTGTATCAACTTCATATTTTTCATCGTCACGTAAGTTTTCAAGCATTTTATCGGTACTTATTAACGTATTGGAGTAGCCAAAGCTTGAAAGATTTCCATGTCCATCACCTGCATGTTCTTCTATCATATACAATTCATCCCCAAAGGATACATTGTAATTTTCCAAAGCTGGTTGCTTAGGAACATAGTACAATAACGGATTCGTATGATATAAACCTACGGCATCTGACATAACCGCTGTAGTAAATGGAGCAAAAGGATGAGCGCCGGTATAAAAGTCCTGCAATAGTTCTTGAGTATAGGTATCTTCTAAATCATCCATGATAAACTGATCTTTAAAAGCCATAGATTGCAAATAAAGTTCAGGGCTTTTTTTAAGGGAACGCATAACATACTCCTTACCGTCTTTAGCGGTAAGTCTTAAAGATTTTGATTGATGTCCTCCTCCTTCTTTCACGGGAACCAAACCACCAAATAAGGTATCTAAACTAACAGTTTTAGCTAAAATTTTTGTTCCATAATATTTCCGATACCGATCTCCCCATATCGCCTTAAAAAAACCACTTTTTTTAACTTCTTCCTTTGAATAAACCGATGCTTTTACTTCTGACGGAAAGTTTGTGTCGTATTTTCCTGTATAAACCTCAGTTGTAGGAAGAAGAACATTATCCGTAAATAAAAACTCTTCCTCTCCATTTAATCCCACACCATAAAATCTAATACGTGATGATCCATCTTTGTATACTTCTAGGGTAGCATACCCCATGGCACCGGTTGTAAATTTTGCGCCATTCAATAATTTAGTTGCTCCTTGCTTTGCTCCAGAACCACTAACAATTTGTGGTGTATTATTTTCAACTATATACTGTAATGTATGTTCGTGACCCGATACAAAAACAACCCTATTTGAAAATTGTGACAAGGTGGTAATACTTCTTCGAAGTTCTGTATAACGTTTATTGTTCAGATCCTCGATTGAAGCTCCGGCAGTAGTTCGCAGCACATTTACGAAGGTCCCTAAAAATGGTAATGGCCCTGCTTTTGCTTTTGGATAAAATTGTTTTTCTAAGGAATAATATCCTCCATGTTCCCCATAACTTGTCATAGGATGATGCATGGCTATTATGGTAGTACGCTGACGATTTTCCTTAATAAGATCTTCTAACTCTAATAAAAACTTTTCCCTACTTTTAATTTCACATTTATCATTGATATCTGGCCGTTTATCCCAATTGGTTAAATACCATTCTGTATCAATAGTAATGATTACAACATCTTCACTTACATTAACTTGATCTATAGGACATCCATTTTTTGGTAAAAATGAATCCTTATCGTCTAGAGCTTTTTTAATATACTCTTCTTCTCTGGCCAATCCGATAAGGCCTTCAGTATACCAATCATGATTGCCTGGAATAAAAAGTGGTTTCCCTTTAAAATTAGATACGGTTTTGAGTTGAGCGTCCAAATCATTTCTTGCCGCTAAATATGCTACTGTTGAATCTTTTGGATCAGGTAACCCTGCAGGATAAATATTGTCTCCAAGAAAAATAGCAGTGCTATTTTTATCTGCCTTATCCAATCTATCTTTAAAAATTTTCAGAGCAGGATTCATTCCTCCCATCGGTGATAAACCTGCATCACCTATTAAATAAAAGGTATGGGAAATCTCTTTTGTTTCAGTCACGTCAACAGCTAAATTATCGTCAACATATTTCGAACTATACGTAGCACAACCAGTAATAAATAATAAAATTAACAGATAGACATAATATTTTTTCATAGCAATGTAACTCTATTTATATTTTCGTAATTTGTGTAATTCTAACCAACAGTTTCTATGTCGAACATTTTAGAGAAGACACAACAGTTTGTAGTTGAGCTACTTACCAATAAATTGGATAAGAATTTTCTTTACCACAACCTTAGACATACACAAAGAGTCGTTAAAAGTACTAAAGAATTACTCGAGGCATGTTCTCTATCCAATCAAGAAAGAGAGCTATTACAATTGGTGGCATGGTTTCATGACACTGGTTATACCAGAGGGTCAGAAGAACACGAAGAAAGTAGTTGTAAAATAGCAGAAGCCTTTTTATCGAAAGAAGGTTATAATAAAGAAGGAATAGAGAAAATTAAAGCATGTATTAGGGCGACAAAATGGAATGCCAAACCATCAAATATGATGGATGAAATCATTCGAGATGCAGACTCTTCTCATTTTGCCCAAAGTAGCTACTTAGAAACTTCAGAATTACTTCGTGAAGAATTGAAGCTTTTAGGCATTAAAGATTATAGCTTAAAAGAGTGGTTAGACGAAAATATTCAAGTTTTCAGAACTGACCATCAGTACTATACAGATTACGCTAAAGAGCACTGGCTAGAAAAAAAAGATAAAAACCTAAGAAAATTAATTAAGGATAAAAAATCTGAAAAGAAATTAGCCAAGAAAGAAAGACTAAAAGTTAAGTTCAAAAGCGAGAGTCCGGATCGAGGCATACAAACCTTATATCGTGTTACTTTAAAAAACCATATTGCCCTTAGTGATATTGCAGATACAAAAGCAAATATTCTATTATCTGTAAATGCTATTATAATCTCGTTAGCACTTTCTAACCTTATCCCAAAATTAGACAACCCATCAAATGACTATCTAATTTATCCAACGATTATTTTCGTTTTATTTGCGATTGTTTCAATGATATTAGCAGTTTTAGCAACTAGACCAAATGTTACCAGTGGTGAATTTACCAAAGAAGACGTTGACAATAAAAATGTTAACTTATTGTTCTTAGGGAACTTTCATAAAATGAATTTGGCAGAGTACGAATGGGCTATACAAGAAATGCTAAAAGATAAAGATTACATCTATTCCTCATTAACAAAAGACCTTTACTTTCTTGGTATTGTATTACAAAGAAAATACAATCTTTTACGTTGGACGTATACCATCTTCATGATTGGTATGATATTATCGGTAATCGCGTTTGCAATATCCTTTAAATTCTTTGGTCCAGATCGTACGTTAGAATTACTAGGTCAGGTATTATTCTTTTAAGGCTTCCATCAAATCCTCATAAGTGTAGGTCTTTTCAGGCTCTTGATCTCTTTTA
>CAXBIJ010000023.1:0-18769 GCA_963975675.1 uncultured Maribacter sp.
CCTAATTCTAAACCAATAACACCTCCACCAATAACAATCATATGTTTTGGCACTTCTTTAAGCTCTAAAGCTTCAGTAGATGTTATTATACGTTCTTTATCAATCTTAATAAATGGTAAGGAAGATGGTTTAGAACCTGTAGCAATAATTATATTTTTTGCCTCTATTTCTTCAGTTTTACCGTCGTTCTTTTTAATACTAACATGCGTAGCATCTTTAAAGCTTCCAAGTCCTTCAAAAACAGTAATCTTATTTTTATCCATTAAGAATTGAATGCCCTTGGTAGTTTGATCAACTACGCTTTGCTTACGACCAATCATCTTTTCCAAATTCACCTTTATCTCTCCAGGAATTTCAATTCCGTGTTCTTCAAAATGATTAATGGCATCTTCATAATGATGAGAAGAATCTAACAATGCCTTAGATGGTATACACCCTACATTTAAACAAGTTCCACCTAAAGTAGAATATTTTTCAATTATTGCTGTTTTCATTCCTAGCTGTGCACAACGTATTGCTGCTACGTATCCTCCAGGTCCTGAGCCTATAATGGCTACATCATATTGATTCATAAAATATTTGTTTTCTAATGTGATACAAAATTAATACTATTTTTAGTTTTAAAGCGGTATAGCGGTAGAATGCTTAACCTCTTTTATCGTAAAAGAACTTTGCGTGCTACCAATATGATTCATAGCAGTTAGTTTATTGACCATAAAATTACGGTAGGCCTCCATATCTTGAACATGAATTTTCAACAGATAGTCATAATCTCCGCTTAAATGATGACACTCAACTACTTCCTGCAAACGTAAAACCTGTGCTTCAAATTGGGCAATATTATCTTTAATATGTTGAACCAATTTTACATGACAAAACACCGTAAAATTTCTATCAACCACTGCCTTATCTACCAAGGCAACATAATTTCTTATAGCGCCTGTTCTTTCTAATCTTTTTATACGCTCATAAATAGCCGTTGTAGACAAGCCAAGTTTTAAGGCATATTCTTTTGTAGTTTTTTTACTATCTGCCTGTAAAAGCTCTAATAAATTGATGTCTGTTTCGTCAAGTTTCATAGTGATTATAATTCTAAATAGTCTGTCAAATTTAATCAATCATAGAAAATAAATCTATTTAATTAAAAATATTAGTTTAAAAAACTAAATAATTAAGTTTACATTGACAATTACTCTATCAAAAGTTAAATTTACTTAAAATTACAACCCATGAGCCAAAAAACGAGCAACGATTTACAAGACCTACAATACTTCGGAGAATATGGCGGTGTTAATCCATCCATATCAGATTCCTCTACCTATACTTTTATATCGGCAAAAACCATGTTCGATACTTTTGAAGGTAATACTGAAGGTTGTTATTTATACAGTAGACATTCTTCACCTTCCAATTTATATTTAGGCGAAGCACTAGCCGCATTAGAAGGTACTGAAAGCGCAAACGTAACCGCTAGTGGAATGGGAGCTATAACTGCGGTTATACTTCAACTTTGTAATGCAGGTGACCATATTATTAGCAGTAGAACCATTTATGGAGGTACTTATGCCTTTATGAAAAATTTCTTAATAAAATTCGGAATTAAGACAACCTTCTTAGATATCACGGATCTTGATGCAGTAGCGAAAGCCATTACATCAAAAACGAAAATGATTTATTGTGAAAGTGTTAGCAACCCTTTATTAGAAGTAGCAGATATTTCTGCCCTATCACGCATAGCAAAGAATAATGAGCTACCACTAGTAGTTGATAATACATTTTCACCTCTTTCAGTAACTCCAGTTAAATTAGGCGCTGATATTGTAATTCATAGTCTTACCAAATTTATAAATGGAACAAGTGATTGTGTTGCAGGTGTTGTTTGTGGTACATCAGAATTTTGCCTTAGCCTAAAAGATGTTAATAACGGTGCAGGTATGCTATTGGGTAGTACATTAGATAGTTTGCGAGCAGCTTCTATTTTGAAAAATATGCGCACGCTACACATACGCATGAAAAAGCATAGTGAAAATGCAATGTTCTTAGCTGAAAATTTTGAAAAGGACGGACTACGAGTAGTATACCCAGGTCTTCCCTCCCATCCTGGTCATTTGATTATGGAAGATCAAATGAATCATGAATATGGTTATGGCGGATTAGTTACTATGGATGTTGGGACATTAGAAAACGCTAATGCCTTAATGGAATTAATGCAGGAAAGAAAATTGGGATACTTAGCAGTTAGCCTTGGCTTCTATAAAACTCTTTTCAGCGCACCAGGAAGCTCTACTTCTTCTGAAATTCCTTTAGACGAGCAAAAAGAAATGGGTCTTGGAAACGGACTAATTCGTTTTTCAATTGGCTTAGATGATGATATTAAAAGAACTTACTCTTTAATGAAACAATGCCTATTAGACCTTAAAATACTGAATATCATTGGCGTAAATTCATAATATTCAAATTAAGATACGGCTTGCACATCCGTAGCATAAATCGTAATATTACGAAATAACCAAACGCACTTTTAATGTCAAACCAAAATACGAATGAGCATAGAGAGAATGAAAACATTGTACAAAACAAGGAATTAAATATTTGGGAAGCCTTATTACCTGTTTTTGTTCTAGTGGGAATGCTTGCCTATAATGTTTATGTTTTCGGTGATGATGCCTTAAGTGGGTCAAACCAATTCATCTTATTATTAGGTGGTGCAGTAGCTGCAATTGTAGGTTTTTTTAACAATGTTTCTTACACCCAAATGTTAGCAGAGGTTGAAGAAAATGTAAAATCAACTACAGGTGCTTTGCTTATTTTACTTTTAGTTGGTGCTTTAGCAGGAACATGGCTTATTAGTGGTATTATACCAGCAATGATATATTATGGACTCCAAATTCTGAATCCAACAATATTTCTTGCCGCTTGTGTTGTTATCTGCGCAATTATCTCAATTGCCACAGGAAGCAGCTGGACCACTTCAGCAACGGTAGGTATAGCATTAGTAGGTATAGGTGACGCTCTTGGTATATCGTTGGGCATGACAGCAGGCGCAGTGCTTTCTGGCGCCTATTTTGGTGACAAACTTTCTCCTTTAAGCGATACGACAAACTTAGCCCCTGCAATGGCCGGAGGTGAGCTTTTTAGCCATATTAAATATATGACCATTACCACAATCCCTACTATTGCTGTTACTCTTATAGCCTTTATTATAATTGGATTAAACTTGGAAACTTCTGGCTCTGCGGATATTGAAGGTATTTTAACCTCTATAGAAACAAGTTTTGATATAAATGGATGGTTATTCATCGTACCTGTAGTAGTAATTCTATTAATCGTTAAGAAAACACCTCCTTTAGCAGCATTACTGATAGGAACGCTTTTAGGTGCTGTTTTCGCTTTAATTTTTCAACCAGATATTGTGGCTGGTATTACAAATTCAAACGAACTAACTTTTGAGTCAGGATATAAAGGTATTATGAAGGCCATTACCGTTGAAACCACTGTGCCTTCTGACAATAAAGCTTTAAGTGATTTGTTTTCAGCAAAAGGAATGGCAGGTATGTTAGGAACCATTTGGCTGATTGTCTGTGCTATGGTTTTTGGCGGGATAATGGACGGCATAGGAGCATTGTCGCGTATAAGTTCAGCATTATTAAGCATGGCAAAAAGTACCTTTGGCCTTTTCGCTAGCACAGTGGCAAGTTGTTTAGCTTTAAATGTTACCGCATCAGATCAATATTTAGCTATTGTTGTACCTGGAAAAATGTTCGCAAAAGCATATAAAGATAGAGGTTTGGCGCCTGAAAATCTTAGCCGGACCTTAGAAGACTCAGGAACAGTTACCTCTGTACTAATACCTTGGAACACTTGTGGTGCTTATCATAGTGGGGTTTTGGGTGTAAGTGTATCAGAATATTTCGCATACGCCATATTCAATTGGTTGAGTCCTATTATGACGTTAATATTTGCTGCTTTTAATATTAAGATTAGACAATTAACCTCCAAAAAAAGCAAAAATTAACATCTTTCAAGTTTCAGAGAAAAACATTAAAAGGACTGTATTTTGGAGACTTTGACTGCTAAAATTATACAAAAGCACAAACAAAAAAAGTTAAAAATAATCAGATTATCTAGCTAATACTTGGTTAAAATATTAAACTAATTTGGTTAAAAGAAACAGATACTCTTTTGAAAAAGGAAACGGCTTTTTTATAAAATTACCTTACGTTTCATCTTAATATTTTATAATTTCACGCTTTCAATCAAATAAATATTAAGAATATGGCTTCGGTTACATTAAAAGGGAATGCAATTCATACTTTAGGTTCTTTACCAGCTATTGGCCGCAAGGCACCTGAATTTCAACTTACTAAAAATGACTTATCTATTGTAAAACTTTCAGATTATGAAGGTTCAAGAGTAGTTTTAAATATATTCCCAAGCGTAGATACAGGTACATGTGCACAATCTGTTAGACAGTTTAATAAAGAAGCAGCAGAACTAGATAACACTATTGTACTTTGTGTTTCTAAAGACCTTCCTTTTGCACAAGCGAGATTTTGTGGAGCAGAAGGTATCGAAAATGTTGAAATGCTTTCTGATTTTAAAGATGGTAATTTTGGAAAATCGTACCATTGTGATTTCTCTGATGGACCTTTAGCTCCTCTACATTCAAGAGCTGTGGTGGTGGTTGATGAAAAAGGAAATATTCTATATACCGAACAAGTAGCTGAAATTATTGAAGAGCCAAATTACAAAGCTGCTTTAGAGGCTTTAGAGGCTTTAGAGGCTTTAGAGGCTTTAGAGGCTTTAATGAACTAATAATAAACGACACTCATGCCCAAAGAATCTTTTTTGGTCAATCGTATTAAAAGTGTTGGTTTTGCCTTTAAAGGCGCCTTCTTGCTGATACGTACCGAAGCAAGTATAAAAATTCAGGTTTTTATTGCCATTCTTATGACTGCTGCAGGTTTTTATTTTGAAATATCTAATATAGAATGGATACTTCAAATATTTGCTATAGCATTAGTACTAGGCATCGAAGGCATGAATACGGCTGTTGAAAAATTATCTGATTTTGTACAACCAGAATTCGATGTAAAAATCGGATTTATCAAAGATATTTCTGCAGGTGCCGTAATGCTGGTTTCAATAGGATCAACAATTATAGGTTTAATCATTTACTTACCTAAAATTATTTAGGTCGCCTCATTGTTTCCTATAGCTCATCGTAAATTTGTAATTTAGCACCAGAATTAATTTTTAATGGCAAAGAAGGCAACTAAATCAAAGCCAAAACCTACTAAAAAAGGATCATCGTTTAAATTATCCAAACAGAATAAAATCATTTTGGGTAGTTTGTTGATGCTTTTTAGTATCGCTTTGTTCTTTTCATTTATATCGTTTTATTTTAATTGGCAAGATGATCAAAGTCTTCTCTCTGAATTCAAAGATCGTAATGAGTTGGCTAAAAATTTATTGAACAAATTTGGTGCAAGCATAAGCCATTTTTTCATGTACAAGGGCTTTGGTTTAGCTTCACTTATACTCCCCTTTTTAATTTGTATCACAGGAATATATTTGTTTTTAGGACTACCCTTAAAAGCTTTATTTAAAAAGTGGATTTGGGGGTTGCTTTTCATAATATGGATTTCTATTGCCTTAGGATTTTTCGCAACTAGTAGTCCTTTATTAGGTGGATTAATAGGTTTTGAAATGAACGATTTTCTGCAAGACTATGCTGGTAAAATTGGAGTACTCTTGTTATTGGTATTCGGACTCATATTCATTTTTGTAAGATTGTTTGAAATTACACCTGAAGGAATTTCTTTATTTTTAAAATCAAGAAAAGAGGCAATATCTACAGAATTTCAAGCAAGTAAGGAAAGAAAAGCTGCAAAGGTTGAAGAAACAGTAATTTCTTCTTTAGATGAAGACCTACCTATAATTTTAGATACTTACACCCACAAAACTGAGATTCCGCATTTAGAAAAGGAAGGCGACCTTAAAAGTTTTGAAATAACTACTCAAGAGCCAGAGGAAACTATTGCCATGGAAGTTGAGCAGGTAATTGAAGAACCTGAAGAAATTGACATCCTAGCAAATAAATTGGTAGATGATTTCGGAGAATTCGACCCTACATTAGAATTGGGCAACTATAAATTTCCTACTATAGAGCTATTAGACCAACATGGAGTTACCGGTGGTATTACTATAAATCAAGAAGAGTTAGAGGAAAATAAGAATAAGATTGTTGAGACGCTCAAAAACTATAAAATTGGAATCGCCCAAATTAAAGCTACTATTGGCCCTACCGTTACCTTGTATGAGATTGTTCCAGATGCGGGCGTAAGAATATCTAAAATTAAGAACCTAGAAGATGATATTGCTTTGTCTTTGGCAGCTTTAGGTATACGTATTATCGCACCAATACCTGGTAAGGGAACAATAGGTATAGAAGTACCTAACAAAAATGCAACCATAGTTTCTATGCGTTCGGTAATTGCCTCAAGCAAATTTCAGAAAGCGGAAATGGAATTACCAATAGCCTTTGGCAAAACCATTAGCAATGAAACATTTGTTGTTGATTTAGCCAAAATGCCCCACCTTTTAATGGCAGGTGCAACAGGCCAAGGTAAATCTGTAGGTTTAAATGCCGTATTAACATCCTTATTATATAAAAAGCATCCTGCGGAAGTTAAATTCATATTGGTAGATCCTAAGAAAGTTGAATTAACGCTTTATAATAAGATTGAACGCCATTTCTTAGCTAAGCTTCCTGATTCTGCCGAAGCTATCATAACTGACAATACAAAAGTGATTCATACGCTTAATTCACTGTGTATTGAAATGGATAACCGTTATGAACTTTTGAAATTGGCGATGGTTCGTAACCTAAAGGAATACAATACAAAATTCAAGGCTCGTAAATTGAATCCGAATGACGGACATAAGTTTTTACCTTACATAGTATTGGTAATCGACGAGTTCGCAGATTTAATAATGACCGCTGGTAAAGAAGTGGAAACACCGGTAGCTAGACTCGCACAATTAGCTAGAGCCATTGGTATTCACTTAATCATTGCAACTCAACGACCTTCTGTAAACGTTATTACGGGTATAATTAAAGCCAACTTCCCTGCGAGGTTAGCATTTCGAGTTACTTCTAAAATAGATTCTAGAACCATATTAGACACCTCTGGAGCCGATCAGTTAATTGGTCGTGGTGATATGTTATTCACTCAAGGTAATGATGTAACCAGAATTCAATGCGCATTTGTTGATACTCCTGAAGTAGCGAAAATTGTCGAATACATTGGCAGTCAGCGCGCATATCCAGATGCTTATGAGCTTCCTGAATATAGCGGAGAAGATTCTGGCACAAGTCTTGATAATAATGTCTCGGAAAGAGATGCAAAGTTCCGTGAAGCTGCAGAAGTTATTGTAATTGCACAACAAGGTTCAGCCTCCTTAATTCAACGTAAGTTGAAATTAGGCTACAATAGAGCCGGTAGAATTATAGATCAATTAGAAGCAGCTGGAATTGTTGGTCCGTTTGAAGGAAGTAAAGCTAGACAGGTATATGTATCTGATATGGTCGCACTTCAACAAATATTAGATAATGAATAATATTAAAAAAGAGATGAAGAAAATTATTATTGTTTTAACGATTATGCTTACCGCAACTTTTGCTAATGCACAAGGTTCAGAAAAGGCTAAAGCTTTATTAGATCAAGTGTATACCAAAGTTCAGAGTTATAATAACATCTTTGTTGATTTCAAGTTCGATTTAAAGAACGTTGAAGCTGGAATTAACCAAGAAACTAGAGGTGATGTTACACTTGCAGGCAACAAATACATTTTCAATTACCTAGGCTCTCAACAATTGTACGACGGTAAGAAAGTGTATACCATTGTACCAGAAAACGAAGAAGTAACCATCGAAGACAAGTCTGATGATGAAAATGCAATGACACCTTCAAAAATGTTGACTTTTTACAAAGAAGGGCATAATTATGCTTGGGATATCTTACAAGATGTACAAGGACGAAAAATTCAATATGTAAAATTAACCCCTATTGATTCAGACACAGAGATAAAATCAAGATTATTAGGTATAGATATGGGCACAATGCATATTTATAAATTAATTGAAACAGGCAAGAACGGTACAAAAACTACAATCACTGTTAATTCTTTTAAAACAGACGAAGTTTTGTCCAAAACCTTATTTACTTTTAATGAAGCTAAATATAAGGATGAAGGCTATTTCATTCTAAGAAATTAGAACTATTGAGAATACTAGACCGATATATCCTATCAAGGTTCGTCTTTAATTTTGTCAGTTCGTTTGTAATATTGATGTTTATCTTCATATTCCAAACGATTTGGCTTTTTATTGATGACCTAGCGGGCAAAGGTTTAGATATTGTAATTATAGGTAAGTTTTTGTTTTATTTATTACCAGATCTTACTGAGAAAGTATTACCCTTAACGGTACTTTTATCCTCTATTTTAACTTTCGGATCTATAGCAGAAAACTATGAATTTGCTGCTATGAAAGCTTCTGGTATATCCTTACAGCGGTCTATGTTGAGTTTAATAATTTTTGTTACTGTTCTTGGCGGAGTAACATTCTTCTTTGCTAATAATGTTATTCCATTATCGCAACGAAAAATATATAATCTTCGAAGAAATATTGCAAAGGTAAAACCCGCAGCTGTAGTATCAGAAGGTGTATTTAGTGATTTTGAGGGAATGAATATTAAAGTTGATGAAAAGTATGGCGATAATGATCGTTTCTTAAAGAATGTAATAATTCATATTAAATCAAAAACTAATCTTAATACCACAGTCATTAAATCAAAGACTGGCGAATTAATTAGTAGTGAAGCTTCTGATTTAATTCAACTTGTTCTAAAAGACGGTCATTATTATGAAGACGTTACTTCTAAAAGTAATGACAGCAAAATGAAATTTCCATTTGCACAAGCCAAATTTGACACTTATACTATGAATATCGAAATTCCTGATATTAATAATGATGAGTTAGAAGAAGAGCGCGATATCAGTACAGACAAGATGAAAAACATTTCACGTCTTACTAAAGATATTGACTCTTTAAGGGGAGACAACTATAATATTGTTCGTGCATTTTCAAAAAATATTGAAAGTAGAAGCGGTGTATTTGTTCCTTTAATAACAAAGAATACTGATTCTACCAAAGCTGATATGGTAACAAAAAAAGATTCCATCTCAGCCAAAAGAGCTATTAAAGCAAAGGCGAATATGGCTTTGCAAGATTCCATTAAGGAGAATTTCCTTATTCTTTTCCCAGAGTGGCAGCAGATTCAAATAGTATCCACCGCCAAAAATAGTATCAGTAGTATTTTGGGCACTGTTAGCGGTAAAAAAGAGGAAATGCAAAAAAGATATAAAATCTATAACATGCATATTCTATCGCTTCATAATAAATATGCCTTGGCTTTTTCGTGTATTATTTTATTCTTCGTGGGTGCCCCACTTGGTGCCATCATAAGAAAAGGTGGATTAGGTTTACCGATGGTCATTGCGATAGTACTTTTCCTTATTTATTATTTCATTGGTGTTTTTGCTAGTAATTATGCAAAAGAAGGCAATATTCACCCAATGCTTGGTGCTTGGCTTTCCACATTGATTATGCTACCGTTAGGTGTTTTTCTCACTAAAAGAGCAACCGAGGATAAGGGAATGGTGAATTTTGGATTTATTTCAGATTTCTTCCAAAAAATATTTAAGAAAAAAGATAAAAGCTGATTGTTTAAACATGACTAATCTTAAAAAAATACAATTGAACACTATCGAAGAAGCGATTGAAGACATTCGTTTAGGAAAAGTAATCATTGTTGTTGATGATGAAAACCGTGAGAACGAAGGTGATTTTTTAGCCGCTGCTGAATTAGCAACACCTGAGACTATTAACTTCATGGCCACTCATGGCAAGGGCCTTATTTGTGCACCATTAACTGAAGGTCGTTGTAAAGATTTAGGATTACACATGATGGTAAATACCAACACTGACCCTTTTGAAACAGCGTTTACAGTTTCTGTAGATTTAAGAGGAAACGGCGTAACAACAGGTATATCAGCATCTGATAGATCTAAAACCGTTTTCGCCTTAACAGATGCAAATACTAAACCTCATGATTTAGTGAGACCAGGTCACGTTTTTCCATTGGTTGCCAAAGAAGGTGGTGTATTACGCAGAACAGGACATACAGAAGCTGCGATAGATTTTGCAAGACTAGCTGGCTTAAAACCTGCTGGGTTTATTGTAGAAATAATGAACGAGGATGGAACTATGGCCAGACTTCCTCAATTAGTAAAAGTGGCTAAAAAATTTGATTTAAAAATTGTTTCAATCGAAGATCTTGTTGCCTATAGAATGGAACATGATAGTTTAATCAAGAAAGAAACTGATTTTGACATTGTTACAAGATTCGGAGACTTTAGGTTACGAGCATACAAACAAACTACAAATAATCATGTTCATCTTGCTCTTACCAAAGGTACATGGTCTTCTGAAGATAAAATTTTAACGCGTATTAACTCTACCCTGATCAATAATGATATCTTAGGAACCTTAACACATAACCCTGATGAGAAATTAGAGGATATGTTTAAAAAAATAAATCAAGAAGGTAAAGGCGCCATTGTTTTTATAAATCAAGATTCTGAATCACTTAATCTGCTTTCTAGATTAAAAGAACTTAAAGAACTACAAAAACAAGGTATCACTAAAGCTCCTAAAATAGAAATGGATACCCGTGACTTTGGCATTGGAGCCCAAATATTACATGATTTAGGTATTCACAAAATGAAACTAATGACCAATAGTCCCCAAGCAAAACGTGTGGGAATTGTAGGTTATGGATTAGAAATTGTAGAGAATGTCGCCTATTAAAATACTAGGCGAATTTTGCTAAAACCTCTTTCATTTTAATAGCGCGATTAGCCACTTGTTCATCTGTCCAACTTAATTTTATTAAGCATGAAATGGTTCTACCAACCCATGAATCAGATTTTGAGTAGTCTGATTTTGAATAATCAGGCAATTGATTTATAACTTCTTGTGGAAGTTTTCCTAAAGATTTTTTATGAGTTAAATGTTCCCATTTCTTATAGTAGTGCCAATTATTATCATACCAATAAAAACAGGCATCTATACCAGCATCACCCAAAGCAGTGTGGGCTTTCTTGGCTAATTCTTCTGTTGGCAAAAAGTAGGATATAAATGAGTAATTTTCAACTCCACCAGTAGGCACTCTTCTAAACGTAACATTGGAAAGGGAATCAATTGTATTTCTTAATGTGGAATAATGTTTTTTCTGAATCGCTAGAAAATCATCTAAACGTTCTATTTGAGCACAACCAACCGCCGCATTTAATTCGGAAATTCTAAAATTATATCCTAAAAAAGGATGAGTTTCAGTGCCTCTATTACTCCCAACATGATCATGACCATGATCAGAATAATGATCAGCATTTATCTTAAACTTCTCATTATTCGTTATAATGGCTCCACCTTCACCACAGGTAATGGTTTTTACATAATCAAAAGAAAAACATCCTAAATCACCATAACTACCTAATGGCTTACCATCATAACTACCGCCAATTGCTTGGCATGCATCTTCTAACAACAGCAAGTTATGCGTATCGCATATTAGTTTCAACGCTTTAAGGTCTGCCATAGAGCCACACATATGAACAGGCATAACAACTTTTGTTTTACTAGTAATTGCATGTTCAACTGCAGAAGGGTCTAGTGATAAGGTATCATCTACGTCAACTAAAATTGGTACCGCACCAATGGCTAAAATAGATTCAAAACTTGCTACAAACGTAAATGTTGGCATAATAACTTCATCACCCGCCCCTACTCCTGCACTTGCCAATGCCACTGTAAGCGCTGCAGTACCGCTACTTACCACTTGCGCATGTTTGGCACCCATTCTTTGTGCCAATGCCTTTTCAAGCTCTAAAGCCTTCCAATGGTTATTTCGCATACCATCAAAACCATAACGCATAAGCACTCCAGAATCTAATACATCTTGTACTTGACTTTTTTCACTCTCACCAAATAATTCAAATCCTGGCATTCTCTCTTGTTTTAATAGTTATACAAATCTTGTTTAAATTATTGGTAAAACCAAAGTTTAATGGCGAGTATCGACACCATAACAATGAGGAATTTTTTCACAAAACCATCTCCCTTTTTCACTGAAACTCTACTAGCAAACCAAGCACCACTTCCATTACCTATGGCTAATATTAATCCGATTTTCCAATTCACTTGGTCATTCCAGGCAAAAACAACTAAAGCAGATACCATATACATAAAAACGACTGCTACTTTGGTCGCATTAGAACGTACTAAAGTCATTTTATTTATATAATGAAGAAATAGAATTATAATAAACCCTACACCCGCATTTATAAAACCTCCATAAATTCCAAAAAAGAAAAATGCTAGAATACCTAACCACAAATATTTACCTGTAAGTCGCTCCTGAACTTCTTTTATTCCGATTTTTGGTCCGAAGGCTATAATAAGCACAACACAAATCATGACAACAGCCAATATTCGATTAAATAGCGGGCCACTAATATCTACTGCTAAATTGGCACCAATTATAGAGCCAATAAAAGCAGAGCACCCCAAATACATATTAAATGGAAAGGTTGAAACTCCTTTACTTTTAAAACCGGCAGTTGCTATTGCAGTTTGAAAAATGACAGCTACCCTATTTGTTCCATTTGCCAAGGTTGATGGTAAACCAAGAAAAATTAGAATCGGTAATGAAAGAAGAGAACCGCCACCCGCAACTGTATTAATAAAACCAACAATAAAGCCAACGACAATCAATAAAGGATAGGCATACCATTCTTCCATAAAACAAAGGTAAACGGAATTTCACTATTGAATTATTACAAAATTTAGATCTGTTAATATCCACACATTAAAGATCAACTTTCAATACATCTACTTAAGACCTTGATATCCAAAAGATTTTATTTGCTTAAAAGCATCCTCAACTGTTTTCACAGGTAACTTACAGGTATTATTTTGGCATACATAAATAAAGGTGTCAGCGTTATCATAGCGATCTTTAAAAAGAGATATGTCACTAGACATAGAACTTCCTACAATCAAGGTATTTGCTATATAAGTGGTATTTATTTGATTAATATAATCTTGCGCATTACTACCTACAACAGCTATTTCATAAAACGGGTATGCTTGTTGCAAAAACAATGAACCCCAAGTACCATAACTAACAGCGTGATTTTCAAAATCACTCACCAGCAACGAACCCATGGCCTCGGCATTCTTTAAATATTCCTTATTATATTCCAAATGACCAATTCTGAAAAGATTCTGCGCCATAATTGCATTAGCAGATGGCACTACTCCATCAGAAGTGTTAATTATTCTTGGCACCAAATCACTCGATACGTTGTAATAAAACAAATCTGACTCACTTTTAAATTTATCAATTGACGTGTTCATTAATTTTTTCGAAATTTTTAGATATGAAAGGTCTAAGGTTACCTCATACAATGCAAATGCACTTTTAGCTAGAAAAGCATAATCTTCTAAAAAAACTTCTTTCTGCTTACTATCCGTAGTAAATGAATGGACTAATACATCATTATTATAATTATTAGCTTTTATATATTCAAAGATTGATTTTGCCTCAGATAAGTATTTTTCATCACCAAAGGCCTTATATGCCTCCAACAAGCCATCAATTAAAAGTGCATTCCAAGATGTGATAATCTTGTAATCTTTAGAGGGTTTAGACCTTTTTTGTCGAGCCGTATAAAGAATGCCTTTCCATTGTTTTATTTTATACTGTAATTCATTTAAATCTAAGTTGAACTCCGTTGAAAAATCAGCCTTAGAAGTAGCGTTATTCAAAACAAAATTTCCATTTTCTAATACTTCATTATCTTGAATACCATAAAATTTTGAAAAAACTTCAAAATCGTCACCTAACAGCCCTTGTAATTCCTCCTGTTTCCAGACATAATAAACGCCCTCTTCACCATTAGTATCAGCATCCATAGCACTAAAATACCCTCCGGTTTCATTTCGCATTTCAGTTTTCAAAAACTTGAAAGTTTCGTTAACCACATTAGCATACTCTTCAATACCAGTCAGCTTATATGCCTTTGATAATAAATTGATCATTTGGGCATTATCATACAGCATTTTTTCAAAATGTGGAACTTTCCATGTATCATCAGTACTGTATCTAAAGAATCCGCCGTCTACATGATCATAAATACCACCATGTGAAACTTTATCTAACGTATTTAGAACATGATTTTTGGCTTCGACATCTTGTTGCAAAACAGCATAGTCTAACAGCATATTCAAATTCGTTGGTAAAATAAATTTTTGTTGTCCATGATTACCTCCCCATGATACATCCCACAAAGAAGACCATTCTTTAATACCGTTTATAAGTTTATCGATTGTAATGGCATTGGCCATTTGTTTTGCAGGTTGATTATATACCTCTTGCACTCCATTTGCCAGCATTGAAGCGTATTCTCTTATTTTTTCTGGATTATTTTCAAATTCCTCGCTGAATTTTGCAAGAATTGATTTCCATTCTTCCTTTTCATGATAGGTACCTAAATATATAGGACTTCCATCGGGTAGTATTATAGCGTTCATAGGCCAACCCCCAGTACCATTCACCAATTGCAATGCCGTTTGGTACACCATATCTAGATCTGGTCGCTCTTCCCTATCTACTTTAATGCTGATAAACTTTTCATTCATCAATTTGGCCACCTCTATATCTTCAAAAGACTCCTCTTCCATTACATGACACCAATGACAAGTAGAATACCCAACACTTAATACAACCAATCTATTCTCCTTTTTGGCTAACTCAAAAGCGCTTTCTGACCATGGTTTCCAATCAACAGGGTTGTGTGCATGTTGCAGTAAGTAAGGACTGGTTTCATGAATAAGTTCGTTCGTAAACTCAAATTCACCAGTCTCATGCTTTTCAAGACCAGATTTTTCATTCTTTTCAGTGCCTCCATTTTTACAAGAACCTAATAGAATTGACAATACAATAAGAAAAGATAATCTAGATATGTTCATATGATAAGAGAAAATAATTACAAATAGATTCATCAAAGATAATTTTATTTTAAACCAACCGCATTCATAGCTTTATTTCATAGTACTAATTTAGAATTAACGAAAGGGTTTTAGTAGCTAATTTCATTATTCAACTTTTTATCTACAAAGAGCTATGGGCAACGAGAATCTAATATTTCATAAATTTATTTTACTTTTCTATTCAATTATTTTTGACGCGCTAGTTAATTTAAATACACACTTTTCAATAGAATTACCCTATTTTTAAAGGTAATGTGCTTGCGAAATCCTCTAAAATGAAACATACAAACGTATACATAATCCTTTTTCTAGTAATGTTTACTAGGCTACATAGTCAGCAGGCTGATGGTTATAAGCTTTGGTTAAAATATGATAAAATAGAAAATTCTGAATTACTTAACGAATATGCTGAAATTGTAAATTCTATATATTTTAAGGATGATAGCGATATCTTAAAAAATGCAAAGAAAGAGTTTTCCCTAGCGCTACCACAAATGCTAAATAAGCAAGTAAAGTACTCAACTAGCATAAGTTCAGACAACTCCCTTATTGTTGACGTTTATGAAAACTTACCGAATGATTTCAAGGAGTTGGTTGGTAAAGATATTGAGGTATTAACAGACGAAGGGTTTATTATCAAATCATTGACCTATAAAAAGAAATCGATTATTGTAATAAGCGCAAAAAAAGATATCGGAATACTGTATGCTACGTTTCGGTTTTTACATTTAATACAAACACATAAAAAATTCAATTCTATTGAGGTAGTAGACAGTCCTAAAATAGATTTAAGAATGTTGAACCATTGGGATAATCTTGATCGCAGTGTTGAACGAGGCTATGCAGGTTTCTCATTATGGAATTGGCAAAAATTACCAGAATATATTGATCAACGTTATATTGATTATGCAAGAGCGAATGCCTCAATTGGCATTAATTCAACAGTTCTTACCAATGTAAATGCTAATGCATTGGTACTTACACCCATGTATTTAGAAAAAGTAGAGGCCCTAGCCAGTGTTTTTAGAGGATATGGAATAAAGGTCTATTTAACTGCTCGCTTTTCTGCTCCCATTGAGATTGGCAATCTAGAAACCGCCGACCCACTTAATCCAGAAGTGGAAAAATGGTGGGCAAATAAAGTAGCTGAAATATATAAGCGAATTCCTGATTTTGGCGGATTCTTGGTGAAAGCAAATTCAGAAGGTCAACCAGGTCCACAAAATTACGGTCGTAATCATGTAGATGGAGCCAATATGATGGCTACTGCATTAGAGCCTTTTGGTGGTACTATTATTTGGAGAGCTTTCGTTTATTCTGAACACGACGATACCGATAGAGCTAAACAAGCCTATGATGAATTCTTACCGTATGACGGTAAGTTTAAAGACAATGTTTTAGTTCAGGTGAAAAATGGAGCCATAGATTTTCAACCACGAGAACCATTTCATGCCATGTTTGGGGCAATAAAAAAAACTCCATTAGCCATAGAATTTCAAATTACACAAGAGTATTTAGGCTTTAGTAGCCATTTGGTTTTCTTGCCGAAACTTTTTGAAGAAGTTTTAGATTCAGATACGTATCAGAAAGGCAAAGGCTCTACTGTAGCAAAGGTTATTGATGGAAGTTTATATGGTAATACCTTAACAGGAATTGCAGGTGTTGCTAATATTGGCACTGATTTAAATTGGACAGGACATCCTTTTGCTCAAGCTAATTGGTACGGCTTTGGTCGTTTGGCATGGGATCCCAATTTGAGTTCCGAAACAATTGCTGATGAATGGTTGAGAGCTACCTATAGTACTAATCAAGATTTTATTGTACCCATAAAAAAACTAATGCTTACCTCTAGAGAGGCGGTTGTTAATTACATGAATCCGTTAGGCTTACATCATATTTTTGATACTGGTCACCACTACGGTCCTGGCCCATGGGTAGACAATTTAAGCAGACCAGAATGGAATCCTGTTTACTATCACAAAGCAGATGCAAATGGTATCGGTTTTGACCGTACACCATCTGGCAGTAATGCTACTGAGCAATATGCCTTATATATAGAAAATACATTTAATGATATAAACACGATACCTGAAGAATACCTTCTTTGGTTTCATCATGTACCATGGGATTTTAAATTAAAGAACGGAAACACGCTATGGGATGGTATTGCTCTAAAATATCAAGAAGGCGTCAATGAAGTAACAAATATGATTCGTACTTGGGATGACGCAAAACCTTATGTAACTGAAAGTGAATACAATGAAGTGAAGATGCTTTTACAAATTCAACTAAAAGAAGCCAAGTGGTGGCGAGATGCATGTTTATTATATTTTCAAACATTTTCGAAAAAAGAATTGCCTGAAGGTGTAGAAAAACCGACCCATAGTTTAGAATATTATAAGTCACTCAAATTTCCATTTGCTCCAGGTATTCGTCCACAATGGGATTAATCTAAAATTAAAATACACTTAGTTATATACATCTATTTCAATTGTTATACAGGAAGCTAGAAATCATTAAAATTTAATTGGCCAGATATTTTGTTCAGGTACTATTGATTTAAATAGTAATTTCATCCTTCAGAATATAACAATTTACAACCTTTTAGGTTTTACAATAGAAGAGTCAAAATTTACGCATATCAGAATGCCAAATAAAAAGTATACAGTTTTAGGTGAAACCATTGAAAAAGGTAAAGGAGCCCAACTTAATTTAGATATTGCCAAACTACACACTAGAACTAAAATAGAAGTTCCGGTAATTGTACAACGTGGCAAAAAAGATGGTCCTACCCTATTAATAACAGGTGGTATTCACGGTAATGAAATTAACGGTGTAGAAATAGTACGCCAATTAGTATCTAAAAAGTATAACATACCAGAATGCGGTATGGTTATCTGCATCCCTGTAGTAAACATCTTCGGGTTCTTGAATCAAGCAAGACAGTTTCCCGATGGTAGAGATTTAAATAGGGTTTTCCCAGGGAGCTTGCGCGGTTCTTTGGCAAGTAGGTTTGCCTATCACTTAGTGAAAGATATTGCACCAGTAATCGATTATTGTATTGATTATCATACGGGTGGCGACAGCCGCTTTAATGCGCCTCAAATTAGAATAGATAAGAATGATGCAGAAGGACTTGCTCTAGCGAAAGTTTTTGGTGCAGAGTTCATTGTAAAATCTGCCGGAAGAGAAAAATCGTTTAGAGAGACCTTACATCAACTTAACAAGAAAGTATTGTTATATGAAGGTGGAAAATCACTGCAGATTAACAGTGATATTACAGATACCGGTATTGCTGGTGCCTTGCGTTTAATGCATCATTTGGGCATGCGTAATTTCGATAAAGAATTAAAACAGCTAAATTCTAAGCCCATTACCCCAAAATTGGTAAATGCATCGAAATGGCTACGAGCAAAACACTCTGGTATGTTTCACCCTATTGTAAAAGTGGGTCAAAAAGTGGAAAAAGGTACTGAATTGGGTAATATTTCAGGGCCATTCGGGTATTTCGAACGCAAAATGAAGGCCAGTGATACTGGTTATATTATATGTATTAATGAGTCGCCCATTGTAAACCAAGGCGATGCT
>CAXBIJ010000024.1:0-18551 GCA_963975675.1 uncultured Maribacter sp.
TGTACGTCAGTTCATAATCTGTAAAAACATACTTTGTACCTTCCTCGTTAGTAATTGTCCAAGACGATATATAAATAGGAGAGGCATTTGATGTAAACTCTATTTTTACCCGCGGGTTGTTAAGGGCTTTCGCGGTAAAGCCACTTCCTATATTTTTCTCCAAGACGATAGTCTCGTTTAGACCAGGTGCAGATAGGTTATAATAGTCTATTTGGGTATCTATCCTGTTCAGGTTGACATCGTATAAAAATTCTAAATAATTCTGAGCCGCTGTACTATCTGGAAATTGAGGATTACTAATTGAACTTGCGTATAAATCAATATAATTTTGGGTGTTCTGTTGGGTATTCGAATCATTAAAAATCGAATAATAGCTACCGTCAATATAGCCATCAGGCAGACCATTTGTTACTCTAGTAATTCTCCCCCCTACGTTAAGGTTCCATGAAAGTCCCACCCAAGTAGCCATTTGTTCTACCGGTATGCCTGAAGCATCATAAGTAAGTGAAAGAGGTAAGGAAAATTCCCTGCCGTTAACAGTATGTAAGGGTATGTTTATCTGAGGTGTTCCAGTATAAAGACTTACTTCAGGACTTCCATATTTTTCAAAAGATTCTGACTCTGGGGATTTTACCTCATTGTAAATTTTATTGAGCTCACCCCTAAAAATATCTTCCTCTTGACCGTAAATAGAGTTCCAAAGTATTGAACCGAACAAAAAAATCAGGAGAACTTTAAAATTATTTTTTCGCAAAATGGTTTTGAGGTCAATTTTCAAATCAAAATGGGAACATTCAAATAAATCCATAATATAGGTTAAGATTAGTATTATTATTGGCCTATTTTAATATAGGACCTACTTCAAACAAAAATTAAAACTGTCGGTGATAAAATTCGGGGTTGTGAATTCTCAAATTATTTTGTTGACTTTTTTGTGGAAGTTTATAGGAAATAATTGTAAGTATTTCATAAAATCAATTTAATATATTAACAAGTACTTTCTTACTTATTAAGTTTTATTTACATCGGCAATAAAATACCTTTATTCGAGAATTTAAAATTTTTTTAACATTTTTCGATGAACTACTTAGATTTCAAATTTTGTAGGAAAAATAATAATATGTATATACTATTCCCAAAAAAATACTGTTATAACAAGAACCCGAAATGAAACCTATCTACAATGAAAACAACGTTTTTATCTCGAAGGGTACCTGCCCTGAACCTTCAGGAAACCCTCATCGTATTGGCCATCATCGGCATTTTATTACTATTGGCACTCCCCAATTTAATGCCGTTAATAACGAAGGCAAAAAGTATTGAGGCTCAAACTCAATTAAAAGCAATTTATAATACACAAACAACACATCGCTATATGTATAGCAAGTATTCAAATGATTTAAATGAATTAGATTTTGTTGCACCAAAAACCGTTAAAGAAAACGGTACTGCTAACTATTCTTATGAAATTATTAGTGCCGATAATGCTTCCTTTAAAGCAAAGGCTGTTGCGATTACTGATTTTGATGGTGATGGAATTTTTAATGTATGGGAAATTGATGAGCAAGGGAATCCTAAACAAATTATAAAGGATTGATTGTTATTATCAAAATAGCGCTCATATTAGTTTTAGGTCTAATAGCTTTTCAAGATATTAGAGACCAAAAAGTTAATTGGATCCTTTTTCCAATTACCGCTATTTTGTTGTTCACGATTTATCAAAACAACACAACTATTAACCTAAGTTATACATACTTGGCAATGAATATTCTTATGGTTACCAGTATTTTAGGGATTTTATTCATATACACCAAATACATTAGAGGAATGGAATTTCTAAATGTTAGCTTTGGTCTAGGAGATGTACTTTTTTTCTATGCTTTTGCATTGGGTTTTCCGACACTAACATTCCTTATTTTATTTGTTTGCTCAATTGTATTTTCGCTAATTATAACCTTATTTAAGACTAAAGAATATAATACTACTGGGATACCATTGGCCGGTTTAATGAGCCTGTTTTTAATAGTTATTTTTTCATTTGGGTTTATATCCTTTATACCTTCTTTATATTCTATTTAATGATATCAAAAACAAATTTTAATATAACTGCAGATGTGCTTCAGAAAATTTCTTCTGACCAGGCATTTCATTATAGAATTGTGCCTGTTCAAAACACAGAAATGGGAATGGTTCTTAAAACTGATAGTGAAGCTTTACAAAACTTACTATCCGAATTAAAAATTGTACTAAACACCAACATAATTTTAGAAAAATGCAGTAAGGAGGATTTACAAAAACTATTAACTTCTAATTACCGAAAATCAAATAACAAAGAGGTCTGTAGACTTAATTATTCTGATGACTTTTTAGAAAAAATATTGATAGATGCTCAACATATGGGTAGTAGTGATATTCATTTTGAGCCCTATGAAAAACGATGTAGGGTGCGTTTTAGAATTGACGGTAAATTGATAGAGCAATTTATCATTCCAATCGATAAATATCCAACAATGGTCAATAAAGTAAAGATTAAAGCTGACTTGGATATTGCCGAAAAGAGACTACCACAAGATGGTCGTATTTCAATAAATACTAACGGAAATGAATTTGATATTCGTGTTTCTACCTTACCTATTCTCAATGGTGAGAAACTAGTATTAAGAATACTTAGTAAGGATAGTACCATTATTGATTTAATGCGACTAGGGTTTTCAGAACAAGAATTGAAAACCTATCGGGAAGGGCTAAAAAAGCCAAGTGGAATTATTTTGATTTCTGGACCAACAGGTTCGGGTAAAACAACCACCCTTTACGCTACATTAAAAGAATTAAATAAAGAGGAGGATAATATCTTAACTCTAGAAGATCCAATTGAGTACACCTTAGATGGTATCAACCAAGTACAACTAAAGGAGAACATAGGATTAGATTTTGTAAAGACCCTAAAAACATTTCTTAGGTAAGACCCTAATATTATTATGATTGGGGAAATTAGGGATGCTGAAACCGCTAATATAGCTATAAGAGCTGCACAGACTGGTCATTTAGTGCTTTCAACAATACATACAAATTCTGCTTGGGGAACCATTTCGAGACTTATTGACATGGGTGTTCCTTCTTTTTTAATTGCGAGTACGCTTAATATGAGTTTGGCTCAACGATTGGTAAGAAAACTTTGTTCAACCTGCAAAGCAAAATCAGAAATTGAACCCTCTATTTTTCCTTCCGATTTTAAAATTCCCCTTGATTTAAAATTTCATTATGAAGCTGTAGGTTGTAATGCCTGTCATCATACCGGCTATTTAGGGAGAGAAGCGTTATATGAAATTTTACCAATTAATCAGAATCTAAGAATACCTATACGGGAGAACCATTTAGAAATAGATAACATTCTTAATGAATCTAACATATTAACCCTAAAGGAAAATGCAATAAAACTTATAATGAATGGAACGACTTCTATCGAAGAAGCCTATCCATTGTTAACGAGTTAGAAACTTGAGTTATATAAAACATACCCAATTCATGAAAAACCTACTAACATTTATCATTCTTATGGCCTCAATCACATTGTGCGCCCAAAAGTCTGATAGGATTGAGAGTATAAAAAATCATTTAGAATTATTAGCACTTGATAACGCTGAGCTAAATGAAAATTTAAAACTGGAGTTCAATGTCAATAATGTAACCTTACCTAATTTCTTATTGGCTATTTCAAGAGTTCATGACCTTAATATGTCTATTTCTCCAGATATTCAAAACCTTACTATTGTCAATAATTTCAATAACGTAACCGTTAGCGACCTTTTGGTATACTTATGTAAAGAATACAACCTCGATATAGAGTTTACAGGCAACATTCTTTCCATTAAAAAATATATTCCATCAATTGAACCTCCGATTGAAAAGATTATACAAGTCGCTTATAACAACAATGACTTAATTAGTTTAGATTTAAAAAACGACCCTTTAGGCAAAGTTTTTAGAAAAATCATGGACCTATCTGGGAATAATCTATTATTCTCAAATGGATTGGAATCAAAACCATTAAATATTTATTTATCCAATGTTCCGTTTGAAATGGCAATGGAAAAAATAGCTACTACAAATGGCCTTACTTATACAAAATCGAAGGATGGTTTTTATTTGTTCGATTCTTTTGACGATGCATCTACTGGTTCAATTAATTCTAAACAAAGGTTAGTATTCAATAATTTAGGATATCAAGTAATAGATACTTTAAGAAGAAAATTGGATGTTGATTTTAAAAACACTCCCATAGCATCTCTTATTAATGGTTTAAAGCAAGATCTTAAACTTAATATATACACTGCTTCCCCGCTTATTGAGGCAGGAAATGTAACCTTTAATGCCAAAAATATTACATTTGATGAGCTTTTACATCACATTTTTACTGGCCAAGTCACACAAGTGATTACAGAATCACAACCTACCAACAATATATCAAACAGAAATTCCAGACAAACTGATATTCAGCCCCCCACTAGTAATCCTAAAAATTTCACGTTTAAAAAACAGGATGATATATATTTTTTTGGTACTGCTGATCAATTAAGTCTAAGAAAAGTAGAGGTAATTCAATTAATGCATCGTTCAGTTGAATTGTTGGGTAATCCTTCACAAGTAAGAGGTTCTCGTTCTTCAGGTAGGACAAATGAAGGAAGTGTTAACTATTATGGAACTAATGGAAACTCAAACGGTCAACAAAATTCTTTAGGCAATCAACGTAGTATAAGTACTCAATCTAGCAGTTTTGGAGAATATCAAGATGGTGCTGAAGCTATTGTAAGCATTATACCTGATGAAATTAAATCTGATTTAGACATTAAAGTAGATTATGAATTAAATAGTTTTTTAGTAAGTGGACCTGCCTCAAACATAAACCGCTTTAAAAAGTTTGTAAATGAAATTGATAAACCGGTACCCGTTGTTCTTATTGAAGTAATGATTATTGAAGTTAAAAAATCAGCTTCGGTTGAAACAGGAATAAGCTGGGGTATTGGAGATGCTCCAGTAAATACACAAGGAAAGCTTTTTCCTACCACAGATGTAACTTTAGGAGCAAATACTGTAAATAAAATTATAGGTGGCTTTGATGGTTTTGGCTCCTTTAATATGGGTAAGGTAATTCCTGAATTCTTTGCCAATATTAAGGCTATGGAGGCAAACGGTAATTTAAAAATTCGTTCATCCCCTAAGCTTTCTACTTTAAATGGACACAGAGCCAATTTATCAATCGGAGAAACTACATATTATGTAGTTACCAATCAGAACTTTTTTGGTTCTCAAGTACCAACAACATCACAAGTACGAAATTATCTACCCATAGATGCCGAACTAGCCATAGGTATTAAACCTTTGGTTTCAGGAGATGGTCAAGTTACCTTAGACATCAATGTTGTGCAATCAGATTTCAGTGGCGAACGTATTGAGGATGATGCACCTCCTGGGCTTACCTCTAGGGAATTCAGTTCTATTATCCGTATGCAGAATCAAGATTTGGCAATTTTAGGTGGATTAGAGGAAAAAGTTAAAAATGATTCTGGTAATGGAGTTCCGTTCTTAGCAAGAATACCTGTTATTAAATGGCTGTTTAGTCAGCGAAAAAGAGAGGATACTAAACAAAAGTTGACCATATTAATTAAACCAACGGTAATTTATTAATGTTTAAAGATTTTATTCAACATATCACTGAGGGTACAACATTCATAGGATTGGAAATCAATAATTCCAATAATGGGAACTCTTACCATTTTGTTGAACTAAAAAAAACAAAATCAGAGCTTATAATAACCAAAAGCTTGAAACTTGAAAATTTAGCAGAGATTAATAACCATGCAAAAAAAACAATTCCTCTTTTTCTTTGTATTAATAACGATTCTGTTTTAACCAAAGTATTAACGAATACACTAAACTCAGGGGATACGGCTTTGGTAAATGACGCATTCCCTAATTTAGATATTAAAAATTTTTACTGGGAATTAATCCAAAAATCTGGTCATACCATAGTATCTATTTCCAGAAAAAATTCAATTGATGCTTTAATTTCTGAATTAAAAGGATACAACCTTCACCCCTTTCAATTTAGCTTAGGGGTTACAAGTTTAAAAAATGTAATACCATTTATGGATCAAGACCATATCAATTTATATAGTCAACAATTAAGAATTGTTGACACTAATTTGGTCGAACTAACACAATTGGAAACTTCCAAAGAGCAGTTTTATTCCTTAAATGGACTAGATATATCTAACTACAACTTATTAGTATTTGGCCAAATATTGGGCTACATCAATTCAAATGAGAGGTTTAATAATTATACAGATAAAAATCTATTTTCAACCAATTATATTAAAAGTGAACGTCTCTTTCAAATAGTAAGCAAGTCTTCGTTGGCTTTTTTTGGAATTCTATTGCTAACAAATTTTCTTTTCTATTACCATTATTTTGACAAGGTAAATCTTCTGAAGACTAACCTAATGGATAATAATTCTCAAAAAGAGAATTTAGTATTATTAGAAAATGTAGTAAAGAAAAAACAGGAACGGATTGAAACAATATCCATTATTTCAAATTCCAAAACGACCTATTACATGGATCAATTGGCCCAAACTATTCCTGAAACAATTTTACTGAATAACATCAATTATCAACCCTTGTTAAAAAGCATACAAGATAACAAACCAATACTTCTAGAAAGACAGGTCATTTTAGTCTCTGGCATATCGAAGGATATTAATGAATTTTCTAAATGGATTGAGCAATTGGAAGGTCAAAATTGGATTGTATCAACAGAGACTTTAGATTATGATTTTGTTAGCGATACTACGTCTGATTTTTTAATAGAAATAAAAATTGATGATAAGTAAAAAGAACATACAATTATTACTAGGAATCGGTTTGCTTTTAGTTGCAAGCTATTACTTGGCTATACAAAAGACACTGATATTAAAAAATCAATCTGATAGACTTCAAAGTCAATCAGAACAATATCGTAATATTCCAAACAAGCTAAATTTACTAAGACAAAAAAATGTGTATTTTGATTCCATTCTCACCAATATGGACTTTAATGATACTTCAATTCAAAATAATTTAATTAGGATTATAAATCAGGAAGCAAAAAAAAACAAAGTTAAAGTGATGGATTTTAATCAACCACATCTTTTTCAAATTGGGGAGACCAATGAGTATACCTATAGTTTTGATTTAAGCGGGAATTTTGTTGATATTCTTAAGGTTGCAAATGAAATTGAATTGAAAGGTAACTTTGGTGAAATTATACATCTTAATTTTGAAAAAAAGAAAGATTATAAAACTTCAAAAAGTTATTTGACAACAAGTATACTTATGCAACAGGTAAAGTGACTATCGTTTTAAAAATTCTTGTATATTTATATTAGAATTTAATTTTAATTGTGAACACAAAACTGAACACGTTTTGGAACACGATTTTCTAACAAAACATCTCTCAATCGCCTATTAATAGGCATTTGAAATATTGAGAGGGGAATTCATAATTCGGATTTTTTATTTTACTATTTATAGTGTAAATCTATATCCGAACCATAGCTTTAAATTGGTATTTTTACATGATACTTTGGTAAATACCAATCATCATTTTGGCCAAACGTTATTTTAGCAGACACGCGCTTAATATCTTTACGTTGGAACGGACAGAATGGGAATCCGACTCATGGTCATTACTTCTACGAATTGATTGTTGTCGAATCAGGAAAGGGGATGCAGGTAATGAACGATGTTACCTTTCCTTATCAAAAAGGTGTTATCTTTCTATTGACTTCGAATGATGAACATTCCTTTGAGATAGAAGAGAAAACACTATTTACTTTCGTGAAATTTACCGAACAGATTTTTGCGGAAAAGAACGAGGAAAATCTACCTAATGCTTGGCAGAAGAAAATAGATACTATTCTAATTAATCCTAATACACGCCCTGGAACGATTATTTCCCTTGAGAAAGAAAAGCACAAGGTTTTACAACTATTAGAGTTATTAAAAGTAGAGTATGAAATGAAAGATGTCGTTAGCCCCCATTTGGTGCTTGATCTATTTGACGCTTTGATAACGGTTATTGCCCGCTGTCTGAATGAACAAAGCAAAACACTTACCTATAAAGAAAATGCTGATACTGATCGCGTGGGTTCGGTACTTACCTATATACAGCAACATATTCTTGAGAAGGAAAAGCTGAGTATCAAGGCCATTGCTGATGAATTTTTAATGTCTCCCAATTATGCGGGTATTTTATTAAAAAACATACAGGGATGTCGATTCAGCAAATTGTTCTGGAGACTAAACTGAAAACTGCCGACCGATTGCACACCAGCTCGAAATTGACTATCTCGGAAATTACTGCGAGACTTCAATTAACCAATTCAAGTCATTTTGCCAAGACTTTCAAGAAATATTGAGGTATAGCTCCTAAAATGTTACGGAATAAAATTACTGCTTAACTGATTTTTGATGGTTGGAGTGATGTCCCGTAAAACCAATGTTTTATGGGGCTAAATTTAACCCTTAAAGTTTAAATAAATTATTTCACATTAATTGAACTTAGTTTATTTAAACCCACCTTTATCTAGACTTTAAAATTCACCTTCTCTTACACCACATTTATCATTTCTTAAAAATAGCCCGAGCTTCACTATACACCTTCTCAAAGTTATCCTCCAAATCCTCATCCGTAAATATCTTCGTCCTTTTCGGCATCCACTTCTCAATCTCAGGTAATTTAAACTGCACTTTTTTATCCACACCATCAGCAAACGTGATAAACTCACCTTGTTTAAGTCGAAAGAAAACATCAGCTCTAATTTTTGCTACCTCACGTTCTCCAGTGGTAATACGTGTATCAAAATCGAGATTATGTCCTCGACTTATACTTTTTGTTGGGTCTTTTATAATTTCAAAAAAGCGTTCGTAATATTTTGCAGTATCTGGGTCATTGACCTTTCCAAAAAACTGATAGGAAAGATTGCTTAAAATTGCCTTACTTGCCTTATCTCCATACATCATATCGTTCTGAATCTTATCCTGCATCACATAAACTGTAGAAATATTATAGCTTCGAAGTGTTGCAGGAATACGGTGCATATTCAATAACCGGATGGTTGGCGCTTCTTCCATTAAAAGAAATGAAGGTTCACTATTTCGCACACTCATTTGTTTGATAATAGTGTGGATAATGGTTGCAATAACTGGCGAATAAGATGTTTCAAATTTAGGATTATTCACTATTGAAATTACGCAAGGATTATCTTCGCTATTAATATTTAAGGGTACTTCGTCTGCTGACAACACCATAAAAATTCGCTGCGTACTAATTCGTTTTAAAGCATTTGCTAAAGTACTCTTTACCCCTGCCGTCTGCCGTTCAGAATCCTTACCACTAATAAAAGCATCCGCCATTGCTCGTGAAGTAGTGTTGGTTTCTAAAAACTGGATAAGACCATCTGTTTCCAATAATTGATAAATCGCTATCAAATGCGGTAACGTGCAATATTCAGGATAGTCAATTTTCAGCTTCCATATCAGACCGCCTATCAAACCTTCGGCAGCATCATGAAAGAATTTAGTAGTTCCAGTAGCGCCTGATTCACGCTGCTCCAATAGATTTTCAATTAACACCCTAGAAACCTCGTTTACGCTTTCCTCATTCTCTAAATACCGAGGTGCGATAGGATTTACCCTATGAACTATTTTATCAAAGGAAATGACCTTAAACGGAATATCACCATCCTTAAAAAGTGGATATGCCATTTCGGTCAGTTCAAAATCTTTATAATCGTGAATGATTCCGCAAAAGTTTTCTTTACGGAAATGTTTTAGAAATCCATACACTACACTTTCAGTCTTACCACTTCCAGCAGAACCAATTACGGATGCACCACGTTTGATATTATCCAATTTGAAGTTCTCTTTGGTAGTTTTAAAGTTGACTTGATATTTACTGTCGATATTTTGTGCATTTTCGGTTTTGTGTAAAAAAACGTAGAGTCCTGTATTAACTAATATTAGCGGACATACTACATAGAGTAATATGTTCACCAATTGATTTCCTTGAGAAAAAAAGAATACAACAGCTAATAGTATTACCAGATTCAAAAGAAAGGCATACTTGCTAACGCGAAACATAGCATAGAAAATGGTGCTGGTCAAAGCAATAATTGAAAGTATCGTTATAAGGTTGTCTATCTGCATACGAATTAGATTCCTATGGAACTTGATTTTATGGCCACTTCTACCCCTCTTCTTAATCGTTTAAAAACCCGGAGGGCTATTTGTGCTTGACTTACTGGAATACTCGGTATTATCGGCAAGCCTGATTTGCTTATTATTTTAAATGCAAGTGCTTTTTCGTTGGCTGGTAATTTCAGCAAAGCAGAAAAATATAGGTTTGGATTTTTAACGAATGTCTTTTTAGCCTTATAGGTTTCAGCATAGTTTCTGTTATAACCAAACGTATTGTCAAAAGTCTTTTCTGCCTTCTCAAAAAATTGATCCCGGTTAAAACCTCGTTTTACGTTCTTACCGTGCATTTCAACTTCCGAAGCTTTGTGTTTACTTCCAGGAGAGAGACTTATAAAATTTGAAGCATCCTTTCTACTTACGATGATATGAATGTGACTTTGGTTGCCGTCTTTTGTCATTCCTTGGACAATCCGTTTTCCATCTTGTTGATGTGGTGCTTGCCGTTCCAGTTTGGCAATTTCCTTTTCCATATTTTTAATACTGCCTTCCGTTCTTCCTTCCTTCACATTTCGGATTTGCGTTTTAAGCTGAAGTATTTTTGTAGCATACGGTTGATTTTCTTTTACCTGTTTATCCGTTCCTTTAAAAGTCCGTTGGTGTTCAATCTTAGCATAGTATTTTATATCATTAATTGTAATGGGTCGCCCATTAATTTCTCGATTAAAGGAAGCCACATAATCTTTCATCAGCTCACGAGTGTACTGTTTCAAATCTTGACTATTGTTCTGAAGTTTACGTAATTCATATTTTGAAGGACTGACTGTAATCGAATAAAATTTAGGTTCTTTCTTTTTTAATTTTGAGGTGTTTCCGTCAATTTCTTTGACCACCTCCTCCGCAGAAATTTCGTCGCCAAATTGATTAAAAAAATGTTCCATATCCTGTTGTTCCAAACCTTGATTTTCCTTCTCTAAATAACCTACAAAATCCCCTGAACTTTGACTATAGTTACCACCCATTTTTTGAGGTGTAATTGTAATGTACATAGCTCAAATATTTATAGTTGATTACTCGGATTTTGCTTCTCTAAAAAACGTACTTCTTCGTTTT
The DNA here is from genome assembly GCA_963975675.1 of uncultured Maribacter sp. GTDB lineage: Bacteria > Bacteroidota > Bacteroidia > Flavobacteriales > Flavobacteriaceae > Maribacter. The sequence continues at coordinate 11,347 of CAXBIJ010000024.1, forward strand.
CTTTAGCATATTTTTTTTCTATCATCATCGGTTTTTTCCTTGGCTCTTCTGTTTCAAAAAGTGATTGAATCATAGCTACCGTAGGTTTGGTCTGTGTCTTTTCCATATCCCTCATAATGGCAATAACTGCGTTGATTCTTTTTAAAAGTTTAGCTTCGATAGTTCGCCCTGAAGGACCTAATTTTTCCTTTGGCGAAATTTCGTTGTAGAAGAAAAAATCGAGCATCGTTGCCATTGCCTCGGTATGCGATTTAAAGTACGTGCGTGAGAATGTTTGGAAACGTTTTGCAGTCTCCTTCTTAAATCTAATTCCAATAAATGAGTCCATATTTCGCCAATTTGTCGCAAATTCTTCCCTAAAAACAGGCGTTTACAAGGCGTTTGTCGCAAATTGCTGAAGGTCAAGAAATTAAATAATTTTCAAGTAGCTGAATATCAGTATTTTGAAAACGAAAAGGAATACTTAACATCGCGCAGCGTGTTACCCTCTTGCTATTCCTTTTCGTTCGCTACAAGCGAACAAAAATTTCATACAATCTGGCTAAAAAGCCAATTGCCATTTTAAGGAAATGAATTTCCGATAAGTTATTATTTCGATGTGTACGGTTATCGGCGAAAGTCGAAAAATGGATAACCCTACTTAAAATTGAATGCTGTATATCAGCAAACTAAAGATACAATTTTTTTCTTGATATGATATTGATTAAAAGCAAAACACCCCTGAATTTTCAGAGGTGTTAATTTAATTATTTCAAAATTTAAGGGTTAAAAATAAACGTATAAGAATACAAATTTCGTATCGCTTCTTCCTCAACCATCGTTTCAAAACAGGTGTGATTTTCTTTTATATATTTTCGAATACTATCACCAAATTTTCGTTCTACGTCTTTTTTAGAATTTTCTAAAAGTCGGTTTTGCGCCTCTTCGCTCAGATCTGTAAAACTGAGATAAACCATAGCTGTGGATTTTAATATTCGCTAGGTAACATCAACGTATCATTTACAAAAAATAACCGCAGTTCATCGAGTGGAAAATCGGTTACCCTATACCTTTGCTTTTCCAAAATAGTATCATTGCCGTCGCTGTAAATTATCTCCGCTTCGTATCCTTCAAAATCCTGTTTTTCTTTATGTAGCCTTTTGAAGTCTATCGTTATAAACTCGCTTCGGTTCATCAGATTTTTTGCAACTACGGACGTGTCCGTAATAAGCCAAAAACATTCGGCGACTTCGGATAAATATTTTAACCCGTCCGTAAAACGGGTTTTTAATAATGGTATTTGATAGAACATTTCCGTTCCATGAAAATGTTGCAATCCTTCTTTGATTTCGTTAACTTGTGCTTTCATTGTTTTCTACTTAAAAGGTTAATAATGAGAATTGAAAAAAGGGCGTTTAATTTCGGGAACGCCCTTTTCTTTTTAAATAGTACTAGTCGTTTTTACTTCCAAGTAAAAGGATTTCGTTTGCTTCGACTTCCGTAACATAGCGTTCATTTCCTTCATCGGTGGTATAGGTTCGTGTCTTAAGTTTCCCGGTTACCCCGATCTCCTTTCCTTTGCCTACAAATTTTTCGATGATTTCCGCAGTCTTGCCCCAAGCTACGACGGTGTGCCAATTGGTGTCCGTTTGTTTTTCCCCTTTGGCATCCTTGTAATACTCATTTGTTGCCAATGAAAAACGGGCTACTTTTTTTCCGCTATCAAGATTCGTAATAGCCGGCTCCTGTCCAACGTTTCCAATTAACTGTACATGATTTTTTAAAGTACTCATAGTAATAGATTTAAAGATTAATTAAAATGCTACCCGAACCATTCAGATAGTTTTTGTTTCTGTTTTTTTGAAGTGATTTACTTATTATATCTAGAGCGTTTTCCTTTTTTGTTTTTTTTGGTGTCGCTTCCTTTTTGATGTTTTTGTAAGATTTCATACCCTTCATTTTAGATTTACTTCCCATAGTGCCGTCGATGTTACCTTTTTTTGTTGCCGATACTTTTTCAATATTTGGAATTGATAAGGACTTATAAAAAAGAGCGAGGTACGAGCCTGGTTTATGCAGTCCGTTCAACTTCCCAATGTTGGTATTTTGCTGGCATAAAAAGGGAATAACAGTGATGGTACGAAAGGTGAATCTAAAGGCCTTTGTGAAGTACAAAACCATAGGAAGCGACACCAAATGAATACTAGAATTCCGATTTGGCGGACTTAATTCACAATTTTGGCTTAGGAATGAAGTGTTCCTTTCCAGCGCAGCGGAAAGGGTTAACGGAATGGAAAGCTAAAATTGGGGATTGTGTCCAAGACCTGTTGTAGTGAAGCTCTTTTACCGAAATGTAGCTTTTCGCGAAATGTAGGGGAATGTGCTGAGCGTTTTATGAAAGTGGACTTATCTTTTCAGTTGGATTTAGAGCGGAATAGTTGTATTTGTTTTCATCAGAACTTATTATAAAGCTTACACGAAGATAACGTTATGAACTTCAATATTTTAAACAAGAAAATTTAGTGATAAATTGTGCAATGGCAAGATAAATCCAAGCGGACGATTTTTCTTCGTTCATTTGGGTTTATGCGCGGTTCCGAGGAGGTTGAAAATTCGGAGCCGGAAAGACGACCGAAAACGGGGGGGGCGAAGGTCATCCGTTCGGTCAGGATTGGAGGCGGAAGATTTTCAACTTCCGCAGGCATATGCCCCCCAATTCAATAATAGCAGTATTTACACTCAAAAGTTGAAAATACGCATAAAGTCTTATTAGGTGTCAATTTGCCTGAAATAAAATTAGTTTTATTCTATAGAGACTTTTCAAAAGAACTTATTTTGTTTCAATTTTATTAATACTTCTATTTACTATTTTCCTTATTAACCTCTACAAGATTGGATATAGTAATATTTATATTTTCTAAGTGCAATTTGTTTTTAAAACTATATTTAAACTTTCATTTTTTTTAAAGAACAGAATAGAAAACGTTAATCAGTCCCAAAGGGGTTATATGTGCCGTTCCCTTACACCTAATTTTGGTGAACAAATTTTAAACGTACTTGTGAGTTTGTCTGAATTATATTGTTTAACCTCTAGTCCAATCATTTTGTGCGACCATCTTCAGAAACAGTACCGATTATTAAGAACTGCTTATAGCACTTTGTGATATAGAAATATACTTGTCAATTTGTTCCGCTGTTATCAAAAAATGAAACGTTGCCCACTCTCACCAAACATCATACTTTGTTTGCGGTTTAAATTCAGTGATATCACTCAATATCCAGTTTACCTTGGTCGAATTGTTCCCAAGACGCCTTTTTACTTTTTCTATAGCACTCGCAGAGATATCAAGCAGCTAGTTCATAAGTTTACTATCACCACTACCTAAATCAATAATTTTTACAGAACTTTTCAATTTAAAAGATTGTATCAAATAAGGTCTTGTTTTTTACGTAAACGGCCCCCTAATGGTTTTTATATCTTCTTTATTTTTTTTGATACTTATAAAAATTATACTACGTAAAATTAGGTCGACAATAGTAAAATCATCCTTATTTTCAACATTGTAAGCACTTTAAACAAGGTGTAAAGTGTGAATTAATTTTATTTTATTCTCACATATATCACCTTACTTTATATCATACAGCAGATTTATTTTTGCCAACGCTAAAAAAACCAACACCTTAAAAAAATAAAAGAGCTGTTTTTTGCCTTTGCGCGTAGAAAAAGCTAACAATCAGAAAACAAAACAAAAACCAATTATAAATTATTACATTTGTAACTAATGCATAAAGCAAATAAAATATCTGCGTTTTTCTTCTTAGGCTTATTTAGCCTAATGCTGCTGCATCAGGTTTTTCCTCATTTGCACCATCAGCACGAAGAATCTCATTCGCACACAGATATTGCTGATTCTGGCGAGCATCATCATAACGATAATGATGCCAAAGAAAAAGAGGAAATTCCTTCTGGGTTCTTTGATTTCTTTATGGATGTGCACACGCACTCTTCATTTTCAAGTGAAATTGTAGTTCTAAAAAAGAACACTATTGAGCAACAAACCATTGTTGACAGTGATGTTGCGAAGACCTCTTTAGATATTCAAAAATATTTTTTTATTGGTTACAGGCAAAATAGTAAACCGCCTACATATCAACTATCTCATTCATATCTTAATCGGTATCTCTCATCTCTCGTCACACGAGGTCCACCTACCTGTTAATTTCTATTTAGCTTAATAAAATTAGGCAGATACATTCATAGTATCTGCAAATTTATTATGCTTTGGTAATAGCAAGCTTCGCTTTAATTACCATTTTACCATATTTATTTTTTAAGAATTATCATTGGTTTTGTACAACTCAAATCCATAGATAACCTATATGGTATTTTCATTTTTATTATTTACGACTTAAAAATATTTTAAACAAAATGTTAGACAAAATCATCGCATTTTCGATAAACAATAAACTTGTTATCGGATTATTTACGCTGGCTCTAATTGGATGGGGCGCATATTCGCTAACACAGCTTCCCATTGATGCAGTTCCAGACATCACAGACAATCAAGTTATGGTTATAACCATATCCCCAACTTTAGCGGCACAAGAAGTAGAACAATTAGTTACGTTTCCCGTAGAACAAACAATGGTTAGTATTCCTGGCATTAAGGATATGCGTTCCTTTTCTCGATTCGGGCTTTCCATAGTAACTATTGTTTTTGAAGAAAGTGTCGATTTATATTGGGCTAGGCAACAAGTTCAAGAACGCTTGTCAGTAGCTGCCAAAGATATTCCTGAAGCGATAGGAAAACCCGAAATGGGACCCGTAACTACTGGATTGGGTGAAATTTATCAATATGTAATTCATACCGAAAAAGGATATGAAGATAAATATGATGCCACCGAATTAAGAACGATACAAGACTGGATTATCAAAAGACAGCTTTTAGGAACACCTGGTGTTGCAGAAGTGAGTGGTTTTGGGGGTTTGGTCAAACAATATGAAATTCCCATAGACCCAGATAAACTTCAAAGTATGAATGTTACTATTGAAGATATTTTTAGTGCGCTGGAAAAAAACAATCAAAACACGGGTGGCGCCTATATAGATAAAGGTCCTAATGCCTATTTTATACGGAGCGAAGGTCTGGTTAACAATTTACAAGAGCTTGAAAAGATAGCTGTCAAATTGAATAAAAGGACACCTGTACTTATCAGAGATGTTGCAAAAGTGCAGTTTGGCCATGGTGTACGTTATGGGGCAGCTACCCGAAATGGTGAAGGTGAAGTGGTTACCGGAATTGTAATGATGCTAAAGGGAGCAAACTCTTCCGCAGTTATCAATGATGTAAAAGCTAAAATTGAACAGATTAAGTTAACCTTGCCCGAAGGCGTCACCATTGAGCCTTATCTGGATAGGAAGGGTTTGGTGGACCGTGCAATTGGGACTGTAACAACTAATCTTACGGAAGGTGCTTTGATAGTAATTTTTGTATTAATCCTCTTTCTAGGAAATTTTAGAGGTGGATTGATAGTGGCATCGGTCATTCCGCTCTCAATGCTTTTTGCAATCGCAATGATGAACCTCTTTGGGGTTTCCGGAAACCTAATGAGTTTGGGCGCCATAGATTTTGGTCTAATTGTAGATGGGGCGGTAATTGTTGTTGAATCAGTAATGTTTGGGATTCATACCGGTAAAAAGAGATACGCAGGCGTTGAAAAGCTATCATCCAAACAAATGGATAACGAGGTTAGGCACTCTGCAGGGAAAATGATGAACTCCGCTGCCTTTGGACAAATCATTATATTAATTGTTTACGTTCCTATTTTGGCCTTGAGCGGGGTTGCAGGAAAAATGTTCCATCCAATGGCACAAACGGTAATGTTCGCTATTCTTGGAGCATTGATATTATCGCTTACCTATGTTCCAATGATGTCTGCCCTTGCACTGGGTCGCAAGACGGAACATAAACGGAATTTTTCCGATAAAATGATGGATTTTTTTCAGCGTATGTACCATCCTATTTTAGAAGCTGCTTTGCGTGCAAAACTATTGGTACTAGGATTGGCAATAGGGCTATTTTTCATTACGCTAATAGTTTTTGCCAATATGGGTGGTGAGTTTATTCCGCAATTGGACGAAGGGGATTTTGCGGTTGAAACCCGAGTGCCTGTGGGAAGTTCTATCGACCAGATGATTGATGTTTCTCAAAAGGCGCAGACCATATTATTAAATGAATATCCAGATGAAGTAAAGCAAGTTGTAAACAAGATTGGTTCAGGGGAGATTCCCACAGACCCGATGCCTATTGAAGCAGGAGATATGATGGTTATTTTAAGCCCAAAATCCGAATGGACAAAAGCTGGCGGAAGAGAAGAACTGGCAGCAGAAATGAAAGAATCCCTGTCAATTATCCCAAATGCTACTTTTAGTTTTCAACAACCGATACAAATGCGTTTCAACGAACTTTTAACAGGTGCTAAACAGGATGTTGTAATCAAAATTTATGGAGAAGACCTCAATCTTCTTTCAGATTTGGCTGGTAATGTTGGGAGCAAAATAAAATCGGTAGAAGGTGTTGAAGATTTGTATGTTGAAGAAGTAACTGGACTACCACAGATTAATATCCAAATGAATCGCGATAAGATTTCGCAATATGGAATGAACATCGAGGATGTGAACAATGCTATCGAAACTGCCTTTGCGGGTACTTCGGCTGGACTTGTTTATGAAGGGGAACGTCGATTTGACGTTGTTGTAAGGTTGGACAAGAACTACCGAACCGATATTACAGATGTACAAAATCTGTATGTCAGTACACCACAGGGAAATCAAATTCCGTTAAGTCAGGTGGCGAACATTTCATTTGAACCGGGACCTGTACAAATTCAGCGTGACAATGCCAAACGTCGAATTATTGTTGGTTTCAACGTGCGTGACAGGGATGTGCAAAGTATTATTGAGGACATTAAGCAAATTATGAATTCGAAGGTTGATATGCCAGCTGGTTATTATGTAACCTATGGCGGTCAATTTCAGAACTTGCAAGAGGCTAATCAACGGTTAATTATTGCTTTGCCAATCGCTTTGTTGTTGATTTTAGTGTTGTTGTATTTTACTTTCGGTTCAATGAAACAAAGTTTGCTAATTTTTACGGCAATCCCTTTGTCAGCCATTGGCGGTGTCTTTGCACTAATTGTAAGAGACCTACCTTTCAGTATTTCAG
>CAXBIJ010000025.1:0-18351 GCA_963975675.1 uncultured Maribacter sp.
GTTTTTCCTATTGATGTGTACCCTGAAGGTGTTGAAAAACAATGGTCAGATGGTGGTGCTATAGATAAATTAGTGGCTATTGTCGGTGAGAGTACTTGGCAATGCATGCAAGCTAAAAAAGCATTGAATGTTGAATGGGAAAAGACTTCCACTTTAGAAAGCACAGCAGGTCATGATGAGGCATTGCTGAAATTATTAAACACCTCTTCTAAAGAACCTGCTCGTAAAGATGGTAATGTGGCCAATGCATTTAAAAAGGCTGCTCAAATTATTGAACGCACATACAGTGCTCCTTTTTTAGCCCACAATACCATGGAACCCATGAACTTTTACGCCGACGTGACTGGTGAAAGAGCTATTTTAAACGGTCCCATTCAAACACCCGAGTTTCTAGAAAAAACCTTAGCATCTCGATTGGATTTGCCGGTGGAAAAAATTGATATAAAAATGACCCGTATGGGTGGTGGTTTCGGAAGGAGACTATATGGAACATTTGGGGTAGAGGCTGCTGTAATTTCGCAAAAAATGCAGGCACCGATTAAATTGGTCTATTCTCGTGAAGATGATATGACCCAAGGTACATACCGCCCAACCTATAAAGTAAAATATAAAGCTGGGCTAGATAAAAAAGGTAATCTAATAGCTTGGCATGTGAAAGGTGCTGGATCAAATGATGATTTGATATTTGAAAATAGATTTCCAGCAGGTGCAGTAGATAATTACTTGGCTGAAAAATTTAGTTTAGAAACCAATGTAACTACAGGTGCATGGCGTGCACCAAGATCTAACTTTGTAGCAGGTGCAGAACAATCCTTTTTAGATGAAGTTGCAGAAGCAGCGGGAAAAGATCCAATAGAATTTAGACTTGAGTTGTTTGATAGAGCAATTAAAGACCCTGTAGGCGACCCAAAAAATAATGATTACGACCCAGAACGTTATGCAGGTGTTCTTAAATTGGTACAAGAAAAATCTGGTTGGGATGGAAATCAAAAAAATGGACAAACTAGGGGTGTTTCATCATATTACTGCCATAATTCTTATGTTGCACAGGTACTAGATCTTTCGACAGATTCTACACCAGCTAAAGTAAGCAAGGTATGGTGTGCTGTTGATTGCGGTATTATAATTAACCCTTTGGCAGCCAAAAATCAAATCGAAGGTGGTATTATTGATGGTATTGGGCACGCTACGTATAGCGAAATGAACTTTGTAGATGGTAAACCTCAACATTCAAATTTTGACACCTATCGCTTGATACGACATAAAGAAGCACCAAAAGAAATTGAAAGCTTTTTTGTAGATAATGGTATTGACCCAACTGGCCTAGGAGAGCCTTCATTGCCTCCTATTATAGGAGCTTTGGCAAATGCGTTATATAAAGCTACTGGTCAAAGACATTATAATCAACCTTTTATTACAGAAAAACCATTAATTGGCTAATGCCCTTATGCTATAGTAAAACGAAAACGCCGAAAAATTATTTTCGGCGTTTTTAATTTTATATGACATTTTAAATAACAACTTTCTAAGTCAATTTTAAAGCAATTCTAGATTTTTGAAATATATTTTAAAACATTCAATCATCATTTCATATTAAAGCCAAATTCAATTTAGGATACAAACAAAAAAACAGGTCGCTAGACCTGTTTTTTCATAATTTTAAATTTCACTTTTTAGTCCATTACAAACTTAAAGCCTGCTGTAATAATACTAGAACTAAAGGTGGTATTTCTATCATATTTATAAAACTTCAAATCAATACTTTTAAGTCCGAGTTTCCAAATATGCGCTTTTGTAAAAATATCGGTGTATGATACCCCTAAGCCCAATTGATTTGCTGAATACTCCGACAAATCATAATCTGAAGTATAAAACGTGTTTGTCGATAGCGCCTCTTCATACAGATTAAAATAATCTGCTTTTGTTTGTTGATAGTATCTGTAGGAAGGATATACCGTGAATTTATCTGAAATCTTAATCGGCAATTCGATACTAGCTGTGTGTGAATTAATACCCCAATCATCAAAATAATATCGATAAAAACTTCTCACCACTACTGTCTCATTCACATACCAGTTTAAACGACCTCCGACAGCCACTTTAAATCGGCTTCCTGGTAATTGCTCTATAGCATCTGCTAATTGAAAATTCTCAATGAAAGAATCTGCTATATCACTAAAATAGACACGTTGAAATGGAGTTGACAATAGACCTTTTTGTTGAACCAAATCTAAAGCCAAAGAACCTTGAAGATTTTTGCTTATTATCTGCGAAAAAACAAGTCCTACAGCATAGGAATTTCTTGTTTCCTCTGAAAATTTATCAAATATGGGACTGTAGTTCGTATTACCAGTAATCGTTTTATTCGAAAAAAAGCCATTCGATAAGCCATTAGCACCACTCGTAAAAGGTCTAAGTTCTGAAGGATAAATAGAATTCCACTTATCTAAATACACATTAGCATTTACACTCACTTCTGTATTTTTCTCGTTAAATAGTTTGCTTAAGCCTCCACCAAAACCTAAAGAGAAATAATCATATTCTGCAGATACCGAGAGTTTACCAGATACAATTGTATTTCTATCGTCTGAACTATGACTGTATGAGCCCGATACATTTGCCCAAGTATCAGAACTAGATGCTCCAGAACTAGCTACAAATGGGTCTGCCGGTTGTCCGCCATCAAATGGATCAACATTACTAGATGATGCCGATGTGTATGCAGAAACTCCTGCATCAATCGTAAGCACATCATCTTCGTTCAAAGGAATTGAAACTACAAAGGTTCCCGTAAAATCAGTAAGCTCCTCTGTACCTATACCACCACTTACCGCTGCATTATCTCCACTTTGACTGTAATAACTTGTCAGAAAATCTACTTCTGTAGTTTCTAGTACACGCTTTTTATAGCTTTTAACTGGATCTTGATCTTGTTGCGCAAAACCAGTTACAAACAAGAGTAGAGTTGCAATAAAACCTATTGTTTTGAATAATTTCATTTTTGCAAAGTTCTATTTTAATTAATTACAGCCGCAGCCTCCACCCGTTTTTCCGCCATTTGCCCCAGCAGCAGCTTCTCTATAAGAATGCATGGTAGTTACATTGCGGTCTGCTTTTTTATCTTGCAAAACCATATCAGGATCATTAATATTAATCTTTTCGTACTCCTTCAAAACCGTACAACTACCAAATGAACAGACAACAACAGCAGTAATCAAAATCTTCTTTATCATGATTTCTCTATTTCTATATTCTTCGATGTAATGATATTTCCTTTTTCATCAATTATAATGCATTCTACTTTTGGTAATTGATTAATACGGTTTAACCCAACTTCTATACCCATAACAAATACTGAAGTTGCCAAAGCATCTGCCAATTCTGCTTTTGGGGCGAAAACGGTGACACTTATAATTCCCGTCGCCGGATACCCACTTCTTGGGTCAATAATATGCGTATATCGTACATCATTAAAAGTCACATACTTCTCGTAATTACCTGAAGTCACCACTGCCCTATTGGTAATAGGTAACAAAGCAAAAACCTTATGCTTATCCATAGGATTAGTAATCGCGACTTTCCATTCGCTACCATCTGGTTGCTTACCCCATGTATTCATATCTCCAGATGCATTAATGATTCCAGATACAACACCTTCTGAAATCAATAAGTCTTTTGCTTTATCTGCTGCATAGCCTTTGCCAATTGCTCCAAAACCAATCTTCATTCCTTTTAGTTTCAAAAAAACTGTGCTGCTTTCTTTATCTAGAACTATATTTTGAAAACCAACTTTTTTAACAGATGCTTTGATTGAATCTGCAGCAGGCATAGCGGTCATACTACCATCGAATTTCCAAATTTTATCCATCGATGCATAACTAATATCAAAAGCTCCATCCGTAAGTTTAGAAATGCCGATTGACCTTTGAATTAAATCAAATAATTCAGCGTCAACCTTTACTGGTTTCATGCCCGCATTTCTATTTATCTCTGATGTTTGAGAGTTGGCATCCCAAGATGATATTAACTGCTCAATTCTTGTTATTTCATTGACAGCCATGTCGATATATTCATGCGCTTCAACGGGATTTTTAGCTACCACCGTAATGTCGAAACGACTACCCATTAATTTTAGGGTATGTTTATATGGCTCTTGAGCAAAGAGTAACCCAACAGAAAATAATGATACTATGAGGACTACGTTCTTCACTCTATTTTAGGAATGCATTTAATTCATTTATATATTCTTTAGGCGATAGCTTTTTATAGCTCGTTTCACCCAAGACTTTGCCTTTAGCATTCATAACAACTACGAAAGGAAAAACTCCGTTTCTATTATATTTTTCAGCAAGCACCTTGTTTTTATTCAATTGTTCTTCTGGCAGTGCGTTACTTTTTCTACGAGGAAAATCTGCCTGTAGCATTACATAATGATTTTTCGCATATGCCTTAAATTCTTCGGTAGTCCATACATCTCTATCTAACTTTATACATGGTGCACACCAGTCTGAACCTTGAAATACCAGTATAATAGGCAAGTCTTTTGCTTTAGCTAAATTTTGCGCAGTGGTGAAATCTTTTTGCCAATCTTGGGCAAAACAAGAACACGTACCTATAATTACAAATAACATTAATAACAAATATCTCTTCATCATTTAACTTAATAGACTCATAATAAGTCAATTATTATACCAATACCTTTCTTAACTAACCTTATATTTTCAATAAAATCAAGAAACAGATATAAACTACTCTCCTATCAGGCTAAACGCACCTTTCGATAAAAATTGTGCTTCTTGCCCAAAAATTATCGATTTATCAAAGGCAGTTATATTTTGATAATTGCCTTTTGTTTCTAATGGAACTTGTTTAAAATAATAATTACCCTCTTTTTCTTCATCTAAAAGAAGCACATATGATTGGTCGTCAATAACACCAAAGGCATCGCTTGGTAATGACCATTGAGTTGAGGAATTAATAATAATACTAGCCTCTACAAACATACCCGTCAGAAAATTTGATGCCTCTTTGTTCTCTAAATGAGCGTGAACCTTAATTGTTCTATTCTCATCAATTGAAGTACCTACCAAATGGATCTCTGCTTTAAAAATTTCTGTTGAAGCTTCTGGAATTCTGAACTCAACCAATTGCCCCTTTTTAACTTTCATGATATCCTTTTCAAAAACAGATAGTTCTAAATGGATATGATCATTATTAATAATCTCCATAATTGAAACGGAAGGTGTAACGAATGTTCCTCTAGAGACATTTACTTTTGTTATACTACCTTCAATTGGTGAAAAAATAGAAGCTACAGAACTTATAACCCCTTTTTCTACTTGTTCTGGAGATATATTCAACATGCCTAATTGTTTGCGAAGTCCGTTATACTTAGCGACTGCAATTTTATATTCGCTCTCGGCTTTTAGAAAGCTTTTCTGTGAAGATATTTTCTCGGCAACCATGGTTTGTTGACGGTCAAACTCTGCTTTTAAATAACTTAACTGTCCATTTACCTCCATATATTGTTGCTGCAACGTAACAAACTCTGGATTTTCAATGGTCACCAATAATTGCCCTTTTCTAACTTTATCGCCTATTAACAAAGGTGTCGTTTTAATATAACCACCCATTGTGGCACTAACTACCGCCCTATTCTGCGGCGGTACATCTATCATACCAGAAGTTGTTATCATTACAGGGAATTTCATTTCTTTTATGACATCTAGCTTCATATTGTTTTGGTCAAATTGTTCTTGAGAAATTTGAATACGATCATCTCTATTTACTTCTAATGATTCATTTTCGCTTGATTGCTTTTCGTTATCTCCACAACTTAATAGTATTGCGAAAGAGAAAAGAGTTAAAATTTTATATATATGGTTTTGCATGATGCAGTATTTATAAGGTTAAGAAATTAATGTTTATAACAGATTGATTGTACTCTTTCAATTTATCTAGATAGCCCAATTTAATGTCATAGGCACTTTCTAAACTCTGTATATATTGAAAGAAATCAATTTCACCATTTTTAAAACTTATTTGAGCGGTTTTTAAAATTTCATCGGATAGCTCAGTGCCCTCATTTTCATAATAATTCAACGAATTTTGAATTTGTGATATTTCTTTTAGCAAAATTTCTTGCTTCGACTTCATTTGAATTTTATAATCAATGGACTCGGTTACCGCCCGTTCTTTGGCAATTTTTGAAGCTTTAATTCTAGCAGCTTGCCCACTGAACAACAACGGAATTTTTAATCCCAATTGATATCCAATAAGATTATCATTCAGTTCTGAGTTTGAACCCTGAAAATAGGCTAGACTGATATCTGGAAGTAATTGCTGTTTTTCAAAATTACTTTCGGTAGCCATTAATTGCATATTAGTTTCATAATAGGAAATCTCTGGAGTACTTTCAACAGTTATAGCTTTCAAATCGATTTTAAGATTCATTTCTTCAGATAGCATCAAACTATCCTCAACTTGAACTATCCGCAACAAATTAGCATATGCCATTGATACCTGCTGAATTGCCTGTTGATAATCTAGATTGATTTTCCGCTGTTTTGAAGCTGCTGTTATTTTTTCTAAATAATTGGTTTCTCCCAATTCAAATTTTCTTGCGGCAACAGATGAAAAATTAGCGTACAAGCTATCTAAACGTTTATAAACCCGGACTTTTTCGCGGGCAATTTGATAATCGTAATATCCAATAGTTACCTCTCTTTCTATAGCCTTACTTTGAATATCGAATTCAGTTTGTACCAAATTATTCTTCACCTTATTCACCCTCTTCTGAGAATAATATTCAGTAGGAAAACGAAAATCTTGCTGCACACCAAATACTTTTAATGGCACATTATTTATAGCAAGGTTGTTTTCATCGTATTCATAATACACATGGGTTTTATTAAAATTAAAAGCGCTGTTAATCATTGATTGAGATTCCTCTACTTTTAATCTACCGGCTTTTAAACCCATATTGTTTTCAATAGCTAGGGGTATCAACTCATCAAGGTTTTGACCTTTTGTTTCTTGTGCAGAAACGCCAACAGTTAAGAATAGCGCAATAAACGCTATACCATTTTGCAAAGTTGTTTTGGGAATTGGTTTTCTTGAATTCTCATACTTATCAAATATGGAATAGAGCACAGGTAAAACGACCAAGGTTAATATGGTAGCGGTAAACAATCCCCCAATTACTACAGTTGCCAATGGTCTTTGTACCTCAGCCCCTGCATTTGTAGATATTGCCATCGGTAAAAAGCCAAGAGCAGCTGCAGAAGCGGTAAGCAATACAGCTCTTAATCTATCTTTTGTGCCTTGTTTTATTAACGCGTCTAAACTATCGAACGAATGTTTTTTCAGTTCTTTAAAATGCTCTATTAAAACGATTCCGTTTAGTACTGCTATACCAAAAAGCGCTATAAAACCAACCCCTGCAGATATACTAAATGGTAAACCTCGCAACCATAATAACAATACACCACCAACAGCTGCCAATGGTATAGCGGAATAAATCATGAGAGCTTCTTTAACCGAATTAAAAGCAAAAAATAATAAAATAAAAATGAGAATTAACGCAATAGGCACAGCTACTAAAAGTCTGTCACGAGCGCTCTGTAAATTTTCAAATTGCCCGCCATAGGTAATAGTATATCCTGTTGGTAAGTTTACATTTTTATTAATTAATCGCTGAACATCATCAACTACTGATTGTAAATCACGATTACGAACATTCACTCCGACTACGGTGCGTCTTTTTGTATCATCCCTAGATATTTTTGCTGCTCCTTTTTTATAACTGATATCTGCCAGTTCACTCAAAGGTACTTTTCCTCCTGAAGGTAAATCCACATATAAATTTTTGAGATCATCAATATCTTTCCTCTTTTCTTTATCTAAACGCACCACTAAATCGAATCGCTTTTCACCTTCAAACACACTACCAGCGGTCTTACCTGCAAAACCCATTGATACCATATCGTTCAATTCTTGAATGTTCAATCCGAAGCGAGCAATTTTAGCACGGTCATAGTTTACGCTCATTTCAGGAAGGCCGGCTATTTTCTCTACACTAATATCAGCGGCACCTTTTACATGCTTAATCAAATTACCAATCTCGCTTCCCTTTTTAGCAAGAACATCTAAATCTGGCCCAAATATTTTAATAGCTATATCTGCACGCACACCAGTAATCAACTCATTAAAACGCATTTCTATCGGTTGTGTAAACTCGACCTCCATACCTGGTATTACCGCCAAGGCCTCTTTAAACTTATCTGCCAACTCATCTTTACTAGTAGCACTTGTCCACTCCCTTTTTGGTGCCAGTTTAATAATAACATCACTCTCTTCCATAGACATAGGATCAGTCGGTACTTCGGCAGCGCCAATTCTAGTAACTATCTGCTGTACTTCTGGAAAATTATTCAGAAGTATTTTTTCAATTTCAGTTGTTATCTCTACAGTTTTACTCAACGATATTCCTGTTTTCAGAACAGGCTGAATAACGAAATCACCCTCGTCTAACGTAGGTACAAACTCGCCACCCATGGTGGTATATAAAAATAGTGCACCTATAAGAAGTACTGATGCAAAGCCCAAAACCAATTTCTTACTTTGTAATGCCCAGTCTATAATTGGCTCATATTTTTTGTTCAACCATTTCATTAAACGAACCGAAATATTCTTATCAGATTCTTTAGATGGTTTTAAGAAAATTGAGGCAGCTACTGGCACATATGTAAAACATAATAACATTGCTCCGATTAGAGCGAAACTAAATGTTAGTGCCATAGGCTTAAACATTTTACCTTCCACTCCACTTAAAGACAGAATAGGTATAAAAACAATTAGAATTATGAGCTGCCCAAAAATGGCCGAATTCATCATTTTTGAAGCGCCATTAAAGGTGATTTCGTCTTTTAAATGCTGTTTTTCTAATTTTTGCAGACTATTTATCTCTTGTTGTTTCCTGGTTATTTCGAAGGCTATGAATTCAACAATAATTACCGCACCATCTATTATAATACCAAAATCTATAGCACCTAAACTCATTAAATTGGCATCTACCCCAAATATATACATGAGTGATAATGCGAACAACAAACACAACGGAATTACCGATGCTACCACTAAACCTGACCTGAAGTTACCCAATAGCAGTACGACCACGAAGATGACTATCAAGCATCCTAAAATTAAGTTTTCGGTTACCGTAAAAGTGGTTTTCGCAATCAGTTCGCTTCGCTCTAAAAACGGATTAATATAAACGCCTTTCGGTAACGTCTGTGAAATTTCAGCAACACGTTCTTTAACTGCTTCTATCACTTTTTTAGAGTTGGCATCTTTTAACATCATCACTTGCCCTAATACTTTCTCGCCTTCTCCATTACCTGTTATTGCTCCAAAACGAATGGCACTACCAAAATTTACAGTTGCAATATCCTTTATATAAATAGGTATTCCGTCATCATTTTTTACAACAATATTTCGAATATCATCTAGAGAAGTAACCAAACCTTCTCCACGTATAAAAAATGCCTGATTCACCTTTTCAATATACCCACCTCCAGAAACACTGTTATTACTTTCTAGCGATTTAAAAACATCACTTGCGGTGATATTCATGGCATTAAGCTTCTGGGTATTTATAGCAACCTCATATTGTTTTAGAAAGCCGCCCCAGGTATTCACCTCTACAACACCAGGTATTCCTGACAGTTGTCGTTTAACAATCCAATCTTGTATAGTTCTTAAATCTGTTACGGTATATTCATCTTTATATTCTGGTTCAACCTCCAAAACATATTGGTAGATTTCTCCTAAACCAGTGGTTATGGGGCCCATTTGTGGCGTTCCAAATCCTTGCGGTATTTTCTCAGAAGCGGATGCAATTTTCTCCGTTATGAGTTGTCTTGGCAAATACGTTCCTAAATCATCTTCGAATACTATGGTTACTACTGATAGACCGAATTTTGATACTGAACGAATTTCCTTAACCCCTGGCAAGTTTGCCATTTCTAACTCTACTGGATAAGTTATAAATTGCTCCATATCTTGAGTAGAAAGATTACGAGATGTGGTAATTACCTGAACTTGGTTATTTGTCACATCCGGCACGGCCCCAATTGGAATTTGTGAAAGGGCAAATAAGCCGTAGCCAACTATGAATACGGTAAATAATAGAATAATTAACTTATTCTTTAAACTGAAATTAATGATATGTGAAAGCATGTTTTCATATAAATCAATGTTAAGCGTTCAAATTCAATGAAATGAATTTGAACTAAAAAATTAAAAAATCGATTGTATTATGAAATGCGTGGTGGTTGTAAAATACCTTGTGTATGCAATGAAGATGTAGGTGCTTGATAATAGAAATTTGCAGATTTATAATCTGAAAATTCAATTACATTCAAATCAGACTTATAGGTACTAATAAAAACATCGGCTACACAGGTATGTGATGCACTATGATTAAAAGGAAGTTTTTCGTGATCTTTCTTTTCTTCTTGATGATCTCTTTGGTGGTCTCCTTTTAATTCACCGTAATGCTTAGAAAGAAAAACAATCATATTATCCCCATACTGGTCGCTGTGAAACTGCGCATGTTCGATTAATTCATCTAATTGTATAATATCATCATAATGCACGCCAAAACTTTGCAGCATAATTAACGATGATAATAGTATGGAAAACAGTTTATTCACTTTAGTAAAATTAATAAAATTATTAATATGGGGTACTTTAACTACAGTCATAAAGCCAATTCATATTCATTCTAATTGGTTAATTGATAAACATCCCTTAGTATAGAAATAACCATTCCTTCATCATAGGTTTCTAAATCATATCTAATTCTTAGTTTCGTGCCTAATGGTGCATAATAATAAATCGTCCATGCATCAGCTTCACCAACACCTACGCACCCGTTTGAATATGCCTTACCCAATGTATTAGGATTTGTTGTCGGGTGTATCATTTGCCCATTTCTAATATTATTGATTTCAGTTTCTATCCAAGGAATTTGGGGCATCAAAGTTGTTTTACCATCATCTCGTCTAGTTACATAAAAACGCTTTCCATTTACTGGATTATAAAAATCTGGATGCTTTACATGTTTTACGATAGTGCCTTTTCCTGTTTTGGTTCTTAAGTCTGTTACTCGATCACCAAATTTTAAGTAGCGCTCTCTATTCTGCCCTACTCTAACCGGAAAAGTGTATAACAATATAGAATCTTGAAAAATTCTTAATTTATATTCCGGAATGTTAATATCGATTTCTGTAGCATAGAAATTCTCGAGCAACTTACAAGCACTTAAAGAATCAGGAATAGTTAATTGGCTTCCTTTTGGAAGAACAATCATTTGCTTTTGGTCATAAACAAATGAGTCACGAGCCATCATTCTATAATAATCAGTATTTGCCAATGTATCTATAATCCACGGATTATTTCTTACCAAAAGATGCTCTGATAAAGCATATGGTACTAGCGAATCATATTTACTCACTACAGAATCCATAAATTCAAAATACTTTCCAATCCTAACATCCTTAGTCACCATTAATTGTTTATAGCTTGGCACCTCTTTAATATGTGGTGTAGCAATTATAATCTTGGCTTGTTCTTTTTCTAAGTTAGGAGGATTAATGAAATTGCATGAAATGAAAAGAAAGCACGTAACAATAATAGAGAAGTAATAGATGGATATCTTTTTAATCATATATTATTCCATTTTTACACATAAACATTCATTATCCATTTTTATATACAGGCTAAACAAGTCTTATTTTCTACACCAATAAACTAAACTCAAATAGGATTATTTACACTTAATCACAAATATTATAATGGTATAAATATAATTAGTCGCTCACTAGAAAAGAATGACCGTAGTCATGTTCTTTTAGGTCTGGTTTCCCCAAACCACCATTTCGTTTCCATTTTTTTTTCTATAAGCCCAAATCTTTTTATGGCATGTTCTTTAAGGTGCTCCTCCATTTCGTTCACAGAATCGGTCAAGAACAATAAATTCATATCTTCTTTAGAAATGCTTTCCCTTTCACTCATCATCCTTATATGATCATAGAGCTCTTTATGGTATTCCTTACCGAAAAGCACGACTGGAAAGTGATTAATCATCTTAGTTTGTATTAACGTTAATGCCTCAAAAAGCTCGTCTAATGTTCCTATACCTCCAGGCATTACAATAAAAGCGTATGAATATTTCAATAGTAAAAACTTACGTACAAAGAAATAAGGGATATTTATCCATTTATGAAGGTACGGATTGGGTTTCTGTTCAAATGGTAAAATGATATTGCACCCAACCGAATAACCATTATTAAGATATGCTCCTTTATTGGCGGCTTCCATAATACCAGGTCCACCACCAGTCATTACCGTAAAACCCATTTTTGAAAGAACCTTGCCAATCTCTTCGGCTTTTATGTAATTCAAGTCTTTCTCGTCAAATCTCGCCGATCCAAAAACGGTTACACAGGGACCAATAAAATGAAGTTTTCGAAAAGCTCGTATAAAGTGGTATTGTACTTTAAAAGTAAACCATAGTTCCTCAAATCGGCTTCGGGGACCATCTAAAAGATTACGTTCCTCGCTTAAATAAAAGGAATTTAAATTCCTGTTTGTTACGTCTTGCATGTCATATTCAATTGTTCAACCATAAATGTAGACTATACCTAATGCTATAAAAATGACAATTCTCATAATGCTATCATGATATTGGTCATTTTTAAAGTAGTAGTTTCAAATTACTTTTGAGCATGGCCGATAGCATAATAACTGTATTTGCAAAATCGAAAATGGTGGGGCGAATAAAACAATTCTTCATACAAATTGGAGAACTGTCTAATTTCGCGGGACGCTTTTTCAAAGAAATCTTTACGGCGCCTTTCGAGTTTAAGGAGCTCTTGCGCCAATGCTATCAAATGGGTAACCGGTCATTGGTACTTGTTTGTATGACTGGTTTTATTATCGGTTTGGTACTTACATTACAATCTAGACCTACGATGATTCAATTTGGAGCTGTATCTATGATGCCGAATATGGTTGGTATTTCTATTGTAAGGGAAATAGGGCCGGTTATTACGGCATTAATATGTGCTGGTCGTATTGCCTCTGGCATTGGCGCCGAATTAGGTTCGATGAAGGTTACCGAACAAATTGACGCAATGGAAGTTTCAGGTACCAACCCATTTAAATATTTAGTTGTAACACGAATTTTAGCCACAACTTTAATGATTCCTATTTTGGTAGTCTTTGGAGACTTGATTGCACTTCTTGGTTCTGCCTTGGTTGAAAATATAAAAGGGCAAGTATCTTTTCAACTCTATTTTAATACAGTATTTGATGCATTGAGTTATGGAGATTTGGTGCCAGCTACCGTAAAATCATTCTTTTTTGGTTTTGTAATAGGATTAGTTGGATGTTTTAAAGGCTTCAACAGTAAAAAGGGAACTGCAGGGGTTGGTATTGCCGCTAACACCGCTGTAGTCATGGCTTCACTACTGTTATTCGTAGTAGATTTTATAGCCGTCTTTATTTCTGATATTTTCTATGAACTATAAAATGAAAAAAGTTTCGACCAACATACAGACAAAAGGAGTTCAAAAACCGAACAAGAGTACAGAGCGAAAAGCCGTGATCCAGATTAAAAATGTCACTAAAAGCTTTGGTGACAACCATGTTTTGAATGGTTTTAATATGGTTCTTCACGAAGGTGAAAATCTAGTGGTCATGGGCAAATCGGGTTCTGGAAAATCTGTGATGATAAAATGCTTGGTAGGTTTAATGGCTCCAGATAGTGGTTATATAGAGGTGATGGGAAAAGAAATATCCACTTTAGACCGTCAAACTTTGGATGAGTTACGTTCTGATATCGGTTTTCTTTTTCAAGGTAGCGCCTTATATGATTCAATGACCGTTCGCGAGAATTTGGAATTCCCAATGCGTAGACATAAAGAGAAACTGGGCATAGTTCAAGATACCACTCCACTTGTGATGGAAGCATTGGAAAACGTAGGTTTGGCACATACTCTAGATTTAATGCCCGAAGAGCTATCCGGTGGTATGAAAAGAAGAATCGCTCTTGCACGAACACTCATCTTGAAACCAAAAATAATCTTGTACGATGAGCCAACTAGCGGGCTCGACCCAATTACAGCAAAAGAGATTATTGAACTGATGCGTAGCATTCAAAGAAAATATGGAACCAGCTCTTTAATCATTACACATGATGTAGACTGTGCAAGAGTAATTTCTGAGCGTATGATTCTTTTGGTCGATGGCATAAATTATGCCGAAGGCTCATATGCGGAGTTATCAGCATCAAGAGATCCAAAAGTAGAAGCATTCTTTAAAAAATAATATCATGGCTAAAACAAAATTAGAAAATTTAAGGTTAGGTATTTTTGTGGTATTAGGAATTACCCTGCTACTCTTTGCAGCATACCTTATAGGTAACCGTCAAAATATGTTTAGTAGAACCTTCGAAATTAGTGCTGTTTTTAAGAATGCTACAGGACTTCAAAATGGAAATAATGTTCGTTTTTCTGGAATTAATGTGGGTACAGTCAATGGCATTGAAATGATAAATGATACTACGATTCGGGTACGAATGATTATACAAGATGAAATGCGAAGCCATATCAAAAAAAACGCCGTCGCAAGTATTGGCACCAATGGGCTGGTCGGTAGTATGATTATCAATATTATTCCTGGGGCAGGAAAAAGTTCACTGATCAGTACTGGAGACGAATTACAATCTTCAAATAAAATAGGAACACAAGATATGATGAGCACATTGAATGTTACCAATGAAAATGCTGCATTATTGACCGCAGACCTATTAAAGATAACCCAAGCCCTTAATCACGGTAAAGGAACCTTGGGTAGATTACTGAATGATACAGTTATGGCGAATGACTTGCAACAAACCATTCTAAATCTTAAGAATGCAAGTAATAGTGCAAATGTTACCATAATCAAAATGAACAAAATGGTTGAGCAATTGAATTTTGAAGAGAGTGCTGCCGGTGTTTTATTAAATGATACTATTTCTGGAGGAAGAATGAAAAATGTTATTCAACATTTAGAAACAACCTCTATTGAAATTGAACTAATGTCACAAAACCTTAATTCAATTATAGGTGGAATAAATGAAGGGAATGGTGCTATTAACTATCTTACCAGAGACTCTTTATTTGTCAACCAATTAGAACGTAGTATGCAAAATATAGAACAAGGCACCGAGCGATTCAATGAAAACATGGAAGCCTTAAAACACAATTTTCTAACAAGAGGATATTTTAGAAAGTTAGCGAAAAAGGAAAAGAAAAATCTGAATTAAATACATCTTAGCACCAATAAGTAAACCCTACTTAATATTATGTAATGGCTTAGACCGCACTATTACATCAGCAATATTTTTATATTATATGTTTAAATTCCTTTTACTTCCAAATTTTCGCGATCTTCAAATCTTTGTAATCGATTAGGGCTACATAAAGCCTTAACGCTAATAAATCCTATTAATTTATTAAACACCCATAACTTTAAACACGTGAGTAAAGCTATTTATATTGTCACCACTGAGCCCAACAGTGGAAAATCAATTGTTTCCTTGGGCCTTATGCAACTTTTATTGGGCAAAACTGCCAAAGTAGGCTATTTCAGACCTATTATTGATGACGTTCCTAAAGGAAAAACAGATAATCATATTGATACGGTTTTAAGCTACTTCAATGTAGATATGAAACCTGATGAAGCCTATGCATATACACGTAGCCAAGTCGTACAATTAAAAAACAAAGACAAAGACGATGAAATTGTTGGTCATATCATTCATAAATACAAGACTATTGAAAATCGTTTCGATTTTGTACTTGTAGAAGGCACCGATTTTTCTGGTGAAGGAGCTATTATAGAATGGGATATTAACGTACTTATTGCAAAGAATTTAGGTATACCTGCAATTATTTTGGCAAGCGGAAAAAATAAAACTTTAGATGAGTTATTGGGTAACCTTTACATGGCCTATGACTCATTTAAAGAGAAAGGTGTTGAAGTTTTACTAATTATAGCAAATAAGGTACAGCCAGAAAATTTAGACGTAGTAAGCAATGGGCTTAAGGAAAAACTACCAGATAATATTTTGGTCGGAGCTATTCCCATAAACAATACATTAGGTAGCCCAACAGTTAAAGAAATTGCCCAAGAGCTAGATGCAAAAATTCTTTTTGGTGAAGATTATATAAACAATCAAGTAGGTAAATTTAGTGTTGGAGCCATGCAGTTACGTAATTACCTAACACACTTAAAAAAAGATAGCTTAGTCATTACACCAGGTGATCGGGCAGATATAATTTTGGGCGCCCTACAGGCCAACATTTCTTCCAATTACCCAAACCTTTCTGGTATTGTTCTAACTGGCGGACTTATTCCTGAAGAGTCTATCATTAAATTGATAGAAGGTTTATCCGATATTATCCCTATACTTTCAGTGACAGGTGGCACTTATTCGGTGACCAATAAAATTGGGACTATTAGACCCCGTATTTACGCGGAAAACACTGAGAAAATAATTATCTCAATTCAGGAATTTGAAAAATATATTCCAACAAAAGAATTGGCTGAACGGTTAATCACATTTAAAGCAAAAGGAATTACCCCAAGAATGTTTCAATATAATTTACTTCAAAAAGCTAAATCTACTAAGAAACATATTGTATTACCTGAAGGGTTGGATGAGCGAATTCTTTTAGCCACTAAAAAGCTTATCGATGCTGATGCTGTATCCATAACCCTACTAGGAAATAGAGAACAGATTAAAGCTAAAGTAATAGAATTGGATATCGATTTAGACCTCAATGCTATTAATATCATTGACCCTACTACATCGAGCCAATTTACTGATTATGCCACCACTTTGTTTGAATTAAGAAAGCATAAAAATGTGAATTTGGCTATGGCTAAAGATTTAATGGAAGATGTTTCTTATTATGGTACTATGATGGTGCACAAAGGACATGCTGATGGAATGGTTTCAGGAGCTGTACATACTACCCAACATACAATTCGTCCTGCGTTACAATTCATAAAAACTAGACCAGATGTTTCTATAGTTTCTTCTATTTTCTTTATGTGTTTACCAAATAGGGTGACCGTTTTTGGAGATTGCGCAATTAACCCTAACCCAACTGCAGAACAACTGTCTGAAATAGCTATATCCTCAGCAGCAACAAGTGCCGCTTTTGGCATTGAGCCAAAAATCGCTATGCTTTCTTATTCCTCAGGTGCCTCTGGTGTTGGTGAAGATGTAGAAAGAGTACGAAAGGCTACCGAAATCATAAAAGAGAAAAGACCTGACCTTAAAGTAGAGGGGCCTATTCAATATGATGCAGCGGTTGACGCCAAAGTGGGACTCAGTAAATTACCCGATTCTGAAGTAGCAGGGCAAGCAAGTGTTTTTATATTTCCAGATTTAAATACAGGCAATAATACGTACAAGGCTGTTCAAAGAGAAACAGGTGCTTTAGCAATCGGACCAATGCTACAAGGCCTAAACAAACCAGTTAATGACTTAAGTCGTGGCTGTACCGTTGATGATATTTTCAATACAGTAATAATTACAGCAATTCAAGCTCAAGGTCTTTAAAAATTATTTTCATGAACATACTAATTATCAATTCTGGTAGTTCTTCCATAAAATATCAACTCTTAGAAATGCCTTCAGCGCAAGTTATTTGCGCGGGCATGATAGAACGTATTGGTAGTACGGAATCTATTTCAACATTTAAATCTCAAGATTTTAAAATCGATAAAATCTCCGAAATAACAAATCACAAAGAAGGACTCGAAACAATAACAGCGCTATTACTTGATTTTGAAAAAGGAGTGCTTGAAAGCACCAAAGACATTGATGCTATTGGCCATCGTGTAGTACATGGTGGCAGTGCATTCACTGAAACCACTTTAATCGACAATGAGGTGAAGAATAAAATTAAAATGTTCTCTCCTTTAGCGCCATTACACAACCCGGCCAACTTAGTGGGAATCGAAATGGCAGAAAAAATATTTAATTCTGCCAAACAAATAGCGGTGTTTGATACTGCCTTTCACGGAACGGTACCTGTAAAAGCCAAAAAATATGCGATACCTACTGAATTATATGATGAAAAGGGAATTCAGGCTTATGGGTTTCATGGCACTAGTCATAAATACGTTTCTGAAAGAGCATCGGAATATTTAGGAAACAAAAATGTAAAGCTCATTTCTATTCATTTAGGAAATGGATGTAGTATTACTGCTGTAAAAGACGGGAAA
>CAXBIJ010000026.1:0-18327 GCA_963975675.1 uncultured Maribacter sp.
TAGGGTATATTTTATAAGAATAAACCTCTTATAAATGGAACACCTTACTAAATGGATAATACAACCAAATTCGACTTACAGTATTTCTTATCGGATACGTCATTTAAAAATTGGGCTAAAGGCTTAAATAAAAATGATATCGCTTATTGGAATAGTTGGTTACAAAATAACCCAAAGCATATAGAAACTGTCGAAAATGCAAAAGCAATTGTTGTTGGTATAAAATTCAAACCACAATTTCCAAGTAATGAAAAGGTTGACCAAGAACTTACTAAAATTCTACCTAAAATAGGATTAAAAACTTCTACCAAACTACCCGTGACGAAAACACGTTCATTAAACAAAACACTATATTTTTCAGCCGCGGCCGTAGTTTTAATGTTATTAAGTTGGACAAGTTTATCTATTTTCAATAATCACAACACAATAACACATAAAACGAATTTTGGAGAAATCATAGACCTAAAATTACCTGATGGAACTTCAGTAGTGTTAAATGGAAACTCAGAAATATTTTATGAAAAAGATAATCCAAGATTTATAAATCTTAAAGGTGAAGCATATTTTAAGGTAAAAACTATACCAAGCACCAATGCAAAATTCTGGGTGATTACTAATGATCTTAAAGTAGAGGTTCTTGGAACTCAGTTTCATGTTAATACTAGAGAACAAAAAACCAATGTTGTTTTAGATGAAGGTTCTATTCATTTAGAATTTAATAATGGTGATGTCACTAAAATGATTCCTGGTGAAATGGTATCATTTTCCAATAAAAGCAATGAGGTTGTTCATAAAAAAGTTACTATCGAAACACCATATGCTCTATGGCGGGGTGGAACTTACGCATTTAATGAAATTCCTCTTAAAGATGTAATGTTCAATTTAGAACTTACTTATGGCCTTGAAGTTAGATATTCATCTGAGCATTTAAAAGAAATACCCATTTCAGGAGGTATCCCTAATCAAAATTTAAAAATATGTATAGCCGCAATTGAAAAGGCAACTGGAACTAGAATTATTAACAAAGGAAATATTTTACAAGTACAAGAGAACCCAATTTATTAACTAAACTATTTATTTATGAAAACAAACAAACTAATGAGAATGCTGCTTGCAGTAATGCTTTTTTCGAGCATCACGAATTTGATGGCATCTAATGAACTCAAAAAAGAGGTGACTCTAAGCGAGTTTCTAAATGAGATTAGTGCAAAGCACGAAGTGTTTTTCACTTACAACCCTACGCTGGTTTCTACTACCAGTTTAAATCCGGAGGAATATGAATTTCCTTTATTGGATAAGATTATTAATAAATTGGAACGCAAAACTAGTTTCGATTTTGAATATTTAGGCAACAAATATTACGTAGTTTACCATAAGAAGCCAGAAAGAGCTAAGATTTTAAAAGTGAATTCTGTTAATAATGGTATTACTGCTTTAACCTTAAACGAGGTAATTCAAAATAGTATTTCTGGTAAGGTTACAGATGATTCTGGAATGCCTTTAGCAGGAGTAAATATTATTGAAAAAGGAACTACGAATGGTACTACATCAGATTTTGATGGTAATTACTCAATAAATGTTACCGATGACACAAAATTAGTATTTAGCTATATAGGTTTCGCTACTCAAGAAGTATCTACTGCTGGTAAAAGTACTATTAATGTTCAGTTATCTGAAGGAATGCAATTAGACGAGTTTATCGTAGTTGGTTCTCGTACAGCTCCAAGAAGTAATGCTGATACACCTTTACCTGTTGATGTTATTGGCGCTAAAGATTTGACTTCAACTGGTCAAGTTACTTTTGATAAAGCTTTACAGTATAGAATTCCTTCCTTTAACACCGTACAAACTCCGGTAAACGATGCGACCTCTTTATTAGATCCTTATGAAATTAGAAACATGGGACCTAGTAGAACGTTAATTCTAATTAACGGAAAACGTAAAAACTTAAGTGCTTTATTGTATACTCAAACATCACCAGGACGTGGTGAAACTGGTGCAGATATTTCTGCAATACCTACAGATGCAATCAAGAGAGTTGAAATCTTACGTGATGGTGCTTCTGCGCAATACGGTTCTGATGCTATCGCAGGTGTTATGAACATTATATTGAAAGATACACCAAATGAAGGTTCAGCTACAGTAAGAACAGGTATCACTTCTGAAGGTGATGGCGAAATGTTCGGTGTTGCTGTTAATAATGGTTCATCAATCGGCGACGATAAAGGTTTTGTAAACTATACCGCTGATTTCTCTAAAGTAAATCTTGCAAATAGACCAGGTACTGTAAACGCTGCTGGTGAAGCAGGTGATTTTGGAGCTGACATTGCTGATGTACAATCTTTCTTATCAAGAAAACCGGATGCAGGAAACATTAATGGATCTCCAGAAACTGCAGCAGCTAAATTCTCTGTAAATTTTGGTTATGACTTAAGTGAGAACACTTCTCTTTACGCAAATGCAGCTTACGTATATAAGGCGGTAAACAGCTTTGCAAATTATAGAACTCCTTATTGGAGAACTGAAGCTGACTTTCCATATTTAGCAGATTTCTTTCCAAATGGTCCAGGTGGAAGTTACGATGGTTATGTTCCAACATTTGAAGGATTACTTAGTGATTACAATGGTACAGTTGGATTCAAATCGACCATAAACGATTGGAATGTTGATGCAAGTTTTACGACAGGTGGAAACTTACAAACATATAAGGTAAACAATTCACATAATAGAAATGTAGTTTACTCTCCATCAACTTGGGTAGATGCTAATGGTAATGGTTCTGTTGATGATGGTGAACTTACCGAAGGAGCTCAATTATACAGAGAAAACAGTCAACAATCTTTCGATCCAGGAGGAACGAAGTTCTCTCATAATGTAGGTAACATTGATATTTCAAGAATTCTATCTGACAAAGTAAGTATCGGTATTGGTGCTGAGTTTAGAACAGAAACTTTTGAAGTTATTGAAGGTGAGTTAGCTTCTTATGATGGTGGTGGTGCAGATTCATTTGCAGGTGCTTCTCCTCAAAATGCTGGTAAATTTAACCGTTATAACATTGGTGGATATTTCAGTTTAGATTATGATGTAACTGATGCATTCTTATTAAGCGGTACCATAAGAACAGAAAATTATTCTGATTTTGGTAATGCTTTTGTTTACAAATTTAGTTCGCGTTATAAAGTTAGTGATGCTTTTACATTAAGAGGATCTATTTCTTCAGGATTTAGAGCTCCTACCCTACACCAAATCTATACTCAAAAAGCACAATACAGTTTTGTGCCTGGTCAAGGTATTCAAGTTGGTGGTTTAATAAACAATGTATCTACTCAAGCTAAATTATTAGGTATACCTCAATTAGATGCTGAAACATCAACTAACTTCACAATTGGTTTTGGAGGTAAAATTGAAAACAAATTCAGCTATACTTTTGACTACTATAATATTGCAGTAAAAGACAGAATCGTATTAGGTTCTGAAATAGGACCAAGTGGAGACGCAGGAAACCCTCTTGACATTCTTTTGACTAACAATAACCTAAGTGATGTAAGTTTCTTTTCAAATGCAATAGACACTAAAACTTCTGGTATTGATGTGGTTCTTGCTTACAAAGGCATAGAACTTGGTGAAGGTAACCTTGATTTAAATTTATCTGGGAACTACACTATTCAAAACGAAAGAGATGGAGATGTAAAAGATGTTCCATTAGTTGCAAATTCAGGTCAGTCTGTAGTTAATGAAACTCAAGAGGCATTGTTCTTTACTTCTAGACCTAAGACAAAGTGGATTTTAGGTGCAAACTATGACATCAATAAATTTGGCTTTTCTTTGAATAACACATACTTCGGAAAAACAACTTTTCAACAGCAAGGTTTGGATAACAATTTATTCACAGAGTTTACTCCAAAAATTGTTACAGACTTAGGTGTTAACTTCAGTGCAACTGATAAATTAACGTTAGCACTAAACATCAATAACTTGTTGAATGTGTTACCAGAGTGGAGTTTTCAATCTAAAAATGCAGCAGGTAATGCTATATTGGCAGATCCAGCTCAGACACAAAACCAGTCTAACTTAATTACTTTCAACCAACGTTATTCTCAAATGACGTATGATGGTTATCATTTTAGTCAATTAGGTACAATGTTCAACTTATCGTTGAACTATAAGTTCTAGTTTGATTTAGTTTATTGAAAGAAAGCTACCTATATTTAGGTAGCTTTTTTTTTGTGATATGGGTGAGTTATACAATAAAAACCTAGCTTGGGTTTACGATGAAATTTATCAAGGTTTTATTGATTATAATGCTGAATATAAATTTTACAAGAATCTGTGTAAAAGCTTTAATTCAAAACGAATATTAGAAATTGCATGCGGCACAGGTAATTTAGCAAAATCATTCGCAACAGATTTCAGCACATATGTTGGCTTAGATTATAGCGAATCGATGCTAAATATTGCAAAGAAAAAATATCCTGTAGGAAATTTTATTCAAGGTGATATGCGGCATTTAAAATTTGTCCAACAGTTTGATAACATTCTTATCACAGGCAGATCAACAAGCTATCTACTTAATAATTCAGATTTAAAACAAACTTTTAAATCAGCATACAATGCCCTTGAAGATAAAGGAATTTTCATGTTTGATTGTATCAATGCAGATTTATTTTTACCTTATATATTAAAGAACAACTGCGTAGTACATAAGTCAACCTACGACAAGAAACTATTTGAAAGAGAATCACATTGGATAAAAAATCAAAACCTTACATATCATTTAATTGACTGGAAATCTACTTATTATCAATTAAAAGATTCAAAAAGAATAGCATTAGGAGAAGATTCAACTCTATTTCGAGTTTTCACTATAAATGAAATTACCGAAACATTACTAGATTCCGGATTTGAAATTCTAGAAATAATTAATAGAGAAACCTATGCTTTTGATACGAACGTATATGTTTGTCGAAAAAAAGAGTAGATAAATACTCCCTATTCAGGATGCATAAAACGTTGCTTAGCTAAAAGCACTTCTTCCGATTCTACGTGATCATCATCAGGCACACAACAATCAACTGGGCAAACAGCAGCACATTGTGGCTCTTCATGAAAACCCATACACTCTGTACATTTATCTGGCGATATATAGTAAACTTCATCACTAATAGGTACTTGAACTTCATTTGCGTCTACTTCTTTACCGCTAGGCAATACAACTTTACCTTCTAATGATGTTCCATCACTATAACGCCATTCATCAGCACCTTCATAAATTGCGGTATTTGGACATTCTGGCTCACAAGCCCCACAATTGATACATTCGTCAGTTATTATAATTGCCATAATTTCTTCTTCATTAAAATGCCCAAAAAAGACCGGGCATGCTTATTTTTGCACAAAGGTAATCCCTACTAATTGAGTATACAAATATAATGACCCATCACAACCTTACTATAGAAGCTTTTGTTAAACTTGGAGAATTTCTAAGAACATTTTGCGAATTTATAACATCAGACAGCAATTCTGCACAAATAAATGATGAATGGACTGCATTATTTAAGGCTGAAATTGAGATGGCTCAACACCACAATGGGTGGTTTTCAGAAGAGAATTGCCTTCATGCTTTTCAAGAATGGGGAAATATACTTACAAGAGAAAATCTCGAAGCTTGGTTAAAAACTTATGATTTGACCAGTAATAAAGAAAAAGTTGTTGCCTTAATTATGGCAGGTAATATTCCACTGGTTGGGTTTCATGATCTTTTATGTGTGCTAATTACTGGTAATAAAGCTTTGGTTAAATTATCAAGTAATGATCAAAAATTAATTCCTCTAATAATAAACTATCTTCAAAGCATAGAGCCATACTTTGAAGGAAGAGTAACTTTCACAAAAGAAAAGCTTGAACATTTCGATGCAGTAATAGCTACTGGTAGTAATAATACAGCAAGATACTTTGAATATTATTTTGGCAAAAAACCAAATATAATTCGAAAAAACAGAAATTCTGTTGCCGTTTTAACAGGTAATGAGACTAATGAAGAGTTAATTGCTTTAGGTGAAGATATTTTCAGATATTTCGGCCTTGGCTGTAGAAGTGTTTCTAAAATATTTATTCCGAAAAATTACGACATAGATACTTTTTTCAAAGCAATGTTTCCTCATAATGATATTATTAATCATAATAAATATGCTAATAATTATGACTATAACAAGGCCGTGTATCTAATGAGCGAGTTTAAAATTCTGGATAATGGTTTTCTTATTTTAAAGGAAGAAAAAAGTTATGGCTCCCCTATTGCATCACTTTTCTATGAACATTATAACAATTCAGAAGAATTAAAAACAAAACTGAAGTTAGAAGAAGATAAAATACAATGCATTGTATCTTCAGGATTTGTAGATAATGAAATAACATTCGGGCAAACCCAAAAACCATCTTTAAGTGATTATGCAGATGGAATCGATACGATTAATTTCCTATTAAGAACATCACAGAATTAAATACCTTTCAGTATCGTAATATCTTCAAAAAATCCTGACATTTGCATCCTTAAATTACATTCAAAATGAAAAAACATAATTTTAGCGCTGGCCCTTGTATATTACCAAAAGAAGTATTGTTAAAGGCTTCTGAAGCTGTTATGGACTTCAATGGTTCTGGACTTTCACTTATAGAAATTTCACACAGAAGCAAAGATTTTGTTGCTGTAATGGAAAATGCAAGATCATTAGCATTAGAATTGCTTGATTTAACCGATAAAGGGTATCAAGCCCTTTTTCTGCATGGTGGTGCAAGTCTTGAATTTTTAATGGTAGCTTATAACCTTTTAGAAAATAAGGCAGGTTACTTAAATACCGGTACTTGGAGTGATAAGGCAATAAAAGAAGCTAAATTATTTGGTAACGTTGTTGAAGTTGGCTCATCTAAAGACGAAAATTTTAAATACATACCAAAAGGTTACTCTGTACCCGACGGTCTTGACTATTTACATATTACATCTAATAACACCATATTTGGAACCCAATTCAAGAAATTCCCAAAAACTGATGCTCCATTGGTTTGCGACATGAGTTCTGATATATTTTCAAGAAATTTAGATTTCTCTCAATTCGACTTAATATATGCTGGCGCTCAAAAAAATATGGGTCCTGCAGGTGTTACCTTAGTTGTGGTAAAGGAAGATATATTAGGTAAAGTTTCTAGAAAAATTCCTTCTATGTTAGATTATAAGGTTCATATTAGCAAGGACAGCATGTTTAATACACCTCCTGTTTTCCCTGTATACACTTCAATGCTTACACTAGAATGGCTTAAAAATATAGGTGGTATCGCAGCGATTGAGGAGATTAATGAAAAGAAAGGTAGATTATTATATTCTGAAATTGACTTGAATCCTGTATTTGAAGGATATGCTAATATTGAAGATCGTTCACTAATGAACGCAACCTTTAACTTAACTGATGAAGGTTTAAAAACAACCTTCGAAAATATGTTGAAAGAAGCTGGTATTAATGGTCTAAACGGTCATCGTTCTGTTGGTGGGTACAGAGCTAGCATGTATAATGCTCTTTCTTTGGAAAGCGTAGGTGTTTTGGTAGACGTTATGAGTGAAATGGAACGAAAAGGGTAATTAACGAAAATGTTAATCATTGAAATAACTAACCATATTACACTCATTCAATATAATAAGAAATATAAATATGAAAATTTTAGCTAATGATGGTATTTCAACTAATGGTATTGCCATTATGGAAAAAGCCGGATTTGAAGTATTAACTACCACTGTATCACAAGAGCAATTAGCCAATTACATAAATGAACATAAAATAGATGCATTATTGGTGCGTAGCGCTACTAAAGTTAGAAAGGAACTAATTGACAATTGCCCTTCATTGAAGCTTATTGGCCGTGGCGGTGTTGGTATGGATAATATAGATGTTGTATATGCAAAATCTAAAAATATTCATGTTATTAATACACCTGCTGCATCATCAGAATCTGTTGCAGAATTGGTTTTCGCTCATCTTTTTGGTGGTGTACGATTTTTATATGATGCCAATAGAAATATGCCTTTAGAGGGTGATAGCAACTTTAAAGAATTGAAAAAGTCCTATTCAAAAGGCACCGAATTAAGAGGTAAGACTCTAGGAATTTTTGGTTTTGGAAATATAGGTCAAGCTACCGCAAAACTTGCTATTGGTGCAGGTATGAATGTTGTGTATTGTGATCCTGAGGTAGCGAATACAAATATTGAACTAACATTTTTTGACGGGCAAAAAGTAACCTTCGCACTGAAGAACACTGAAAAGTCTGAATTAATAAAAAATGCCGATTATATTACATTACACATACCTGGCCAAAAAGGCTATGTTATTGGTAAAGAAGAATTATCACAAATGAAAAAAGGTGTGGGCATTGTAAATGCTGCTCGTGGTGGTGTAATTGATGAAGTTGCTTTAGTGGAAGCCCTTGAAAATGGCACGGTATCATTTGCTGGGCCTGATGTTTATGAGTCAGAACCGAAACCCGAAGTGAAAATTCTTATGCACCCAAGCATATCCCTTTCACCACATATTGGTGCTGCTACATTAGAGGCCCAAGAGAGAATTGGGTCAGAATTAGCCGAACAGATTATTACATTATTAAAATAGGTGCCTTATAGCATTTTTTAGTAACTCTTTTCGTATTTTACAGCATAAACATTAAATTAACTATTAGAATGGCAGGATTATTAGATTTATTAAATAGCCCTATGGGTAAGCAGCTGATAAGTGGTGTTGCAGGACAGACCAAACAATCAGAAGACCAAACTGCAAGTGTACTT
This sequence comes from uncultured Maribacter sp., assembly GCA_963975675.1. Lineage (GTDB taxonomy): Bacteria > Bacteroidota > Bacteroidia > Flavobacteriales > Flavobacteriaceae > Maribacter. Next base: position 8,825 of record CAXBIJ010000026.1, read on the forward strand.
AGTATGGCAATGCCCCTTTTATTAGGTGCAATGAAAAAGAATGTATCTTCTCCAGAAGGTGCTCAAGGTTTGATGAATGCATTATCTTCTGGTAAACATAACGGTAGTATACTTGATAACTTAGGCGGTCTTTTTAACGATGGTGTTGATGACAATGTTATGTCAGATGGCGCTGGTATTTTGGGTCACGTTTTTGGTAACAAACAACCTCAAGTAGAAAATGCGTTGAGTCAAAAATCAGGTTTAGATGCTGGTACAGTAGCTCAAATATTAAAAATCGCTGCTCCTATTGTTATGGGATATCTTGGTAAACAAACAGCTCAGAGTAATGTTAGCGACGGATCTGGCATGAATGCTTTATTAGGTAGCATGTTAGGTGGTCAACCACAAGAAAACCAAAGTTTAATTACTACACTTTTAGATGCCGATGGCGATGGTAGTATTTTAGATGACGTTGCTGGAATGGTAATGGGAAGTAGTAAGAAAAAAGGCGGATTAGCAGGCCTATTAGGTGGTCTATTCGGTAAATAAATCGATTTTTATAATTTAACATAAGCCGTTTGTTACCGCAAGCGGCTTTTTTGTATCTTATATTTCATGAAAAAGAGAACGTATAACCCTGTCATACTTAGTTTCATAATCATCTTTTGTTTTGCCTTGGTTTTAATAAGCTGTGGAACTACAAAAGAATCATTATCCATTTCAAATGATGAAAAAGTAGCTTTCGAACAAGTTGAAGGAGATACAATAACTATTTCAAGTGATAAAACCGAGTATGAAATCATCATCATTGAACCAGGCTTTTATACATGGCTAAACTCTATAGCCAAGCCTGAAGGCTATTATTCTCAGAGTTTCCTAGAAAATCGAAATTATTTAATGGTTTTAGAATGGAACAGAAGAGCATTACAACCTACACAGTATAGCCCTAATTTATATGAACTTCAGATTGATTATGCTCAAAATATAGATTATGGTTATGAGGTAAATTATCAACTCTATAATTATTTTATCTATTTTCAAAGAAAGTACAATCAACGGTTGGGTCCTTTTATCCCGCGCATATAAAAAGTATATTTACGAGCTTTAAAAATTTTTATGCAAAAATTAAAAGAACGCTGGGGTATTTCCACTAATTTTCAATTAGTAATCATTTTCTTCGTTTTCGCGATAACTGGCTCATCTTCAGTCTATGTAGCAAAACCATTCTTAAATCTTATAGGTTTACAACAATCAAATTTTCCAGATGTCTGGTGGGCAACTACTATCTATTGGTTTTTAAGAATTATCCTAATATTTCCTTTTTATCAAATTCTATTAGTAATTTATGGTTGGTTATTCGGCCAATTTAGATTCTTTTGGGCCTTTGAAAAAAAAATGTTGAAGCGATTAGGCTTAGGGTTTTTATTCAATTAATTTAATAGTTCTTTAACAGTTCTAACTTATAAGCATTAGTTAGATTTGCAGATATGAGTTTTGTGAAGAACAAAATAGTATATCCACTTGTTGCCATAATCTTAATGGCTAGTCTGTTGGGGCCTTATTTTGTGAAAATTTCACACGCATTAAATGAGCATGAAGAATTTCACTGTATATCTAAAAAATTACATGTTCATGCTGTTGAGTTCGATTGTGATTTTGAACACTATCAACTATCTTCCTTTTATTATCCAGAATTCGAATACCCGCAGTTTATTAAACTAGCTCCTATCACCGAGGCTATAATTAATAACTATCACTTTTTAAGTAAATACCAACAACTTCATTTTGTATTAAGAGGTCCTCCTTCTTGTTAATTATTTTTTAGTAAGCAAAAGACTATAAACCTTAATACAATTTTATATGAAAAATATTTATATAACGATGCTATTGGCATTGTTAATTCAATTTACATTTGCCCAAAACACACTCAAAGGAAACATTACAAATCAAGAGGACCAAAAACCTTTAGAACAGGTTTCTATATATTTTCCTCAATTAGAAAAAGGTACAGTTACCAATGTTGATGGATACTTTGAGATTAACAATTTACCATCTGGAAAGTTTAAAATCGTAATTTCTTATATAGGTTTTCAAACTTATTCACAAACTGTTGAGCTATTAGAGCCATTCACCCAATTATCACTTGAGCTAATATCTAGTGCAATTGAAATGGAAGAGGTTATTGTTTCTACTCCCTTTCACAAATTACAGCGCGAAAATGTAATGAAAGTAGATAGGACTAGTATAAAGGATTTAAAATCTGCAGGAGCTATTAATTTATCTGAAGGTATTACCACTATTCCAGGTGTAGAAAGTGTTTCTACTGGAGTCGGAATAGGAAAACCTGTTATACGCGGTCTAAGCTCGAATAGAGTGTTGACTTACACACAAGGTATTCGTTTAGAAAATCAACAATTTGGAGATGAGCATGGATTAGGAATTAGTGATGCAGGTATTGAAAGTGTTGAAATTATAAAAGGACCAGCATCCTTATTGTATGGTTCTGATGCCCTTGGTGGTGTACTCTATTTAAATCCTGAAAAATTTGCCAATTCCAATGATGTGGAAGGTGACATCAACTTTAATTATTTCACTAATACCAAAGGGTTAAATGGAAATGGCGGATTTAAAGCTTCTTCTGAAAAATTAAAATTCTTGGTCCGCTTAGGTGGAAACTCACATGTAGATTATAAAACTGGAAATAGTGAACGGGTAACAAATTCTAGATTTAATGAAAAAGATTTAAAGACTGGTTTAGCATATCAACTCACTAATTTCAAAACAGAACTACGTTACAATTATAATAATTCTGAATTGGGTATACCCGAAGAAATAGGTGAACAATCAACGGAGCGCTCTGCTATTGAACCATTTCAAGATATTACTAGTCATATTTTAAGTTCGAAATCAAATATCTATTTCAAAAACTCTAGCCTTCAAGCTATAATAGGTTTTACTAGAAATGACAGAAAAGAGTTTGAAAACCATGAACATGGGGCGGAAGAGAGTATTGCAGAAGAGGAAGAAGCTCCTGCCTTAGATATGAAACTTGAAACTTTAAGTTACAACCTTCAATACAATCTAGCCAAAATCGGCGCAGTCGAAACTATTATAGGTTTACAGGGAATGAACCAGAACAACAGCAACTTTGGTGAAGAAGTATTAATACCTGATGCCACAATCAACGATATAGGCCTTTTGGCCACATCTCATATTCATTTAAACAAAAGTGATATACAACTTGGTGTACGTTATGATAAAAGATCCATTGATTCAGATGAAAATGGCCTTGTTGGTAATCAAAACTATATTGAAGCTGTAGATAGAAATTTCAATAGTTTTAATATCGCTGTAGGCTATAAAGTAGATTTTTCTGAAAATTTTATAACCCGTATAAATATCGCCTCTGGATTTAGAGCACCTAATTTGGCCGAGTTAACTTCAAATGGCACCCATGAAGGAACAAATCGATACGAAATTGGGAATGCCGACTTAAATAATGAACGAAATGTGCAAACAGATTTATCATTAGAATTTAAAAATGAACATTTTGAATTTTATGTAAACGGATTCTATAATTCTATTTCAGATTATATTTATTTAGAACCAAATGGAAACGTTATAGATGGTAATGCCGTATTTCTTTACCAACAACAAAATGCGAATTTGTTTGGTGGTGAAGCAGGCCTGCATTATCATCCACACCCATTAGATTGGTTACATATGGAAAGTAATTTTTCTACAGTAACGGGTAAGTTGAAGAACGATAGTAATTTACCCTTAATACCAGCAAACAATTGGGCAAATACCTTACGTTTAGAATTTAGTAAGATCAATAAAGACTTCAATAATGGCTATTGTTTTCTTACTTTAAAATCGTTCTTCGCCCAAAATATGGTAAGTGATTTTGAAACCACTACCAATGAGTATTCATTATTAAATTTAGGATTTGGCGCTACTGTTTCCATTTCTAATCAACCAATTGAATTTAAGTTAAGCGCTAATAATATTTTGGATAAAGAATACATTTCACACTTATCTAGATTGAAGAGTGATGGCATATCGAATATTGGAAGAAATATTAATCTTGGAATAAGTGTACCTCTATAATTTTAAGATTTAGGATACAAAAAGCCCATATGTTTTAAAAATCATATGGGCTTTTTTAAAACTTACAAATCACCTATCCTCTAATGGGTACCATTCAATATCCGTCAATGGCGGTCTTCTTCCTTTTTCCAAAACAGGATAATTTTTAGTCAAATAATCAACAATAACTTTTTGGTTTTCACCTAAAGGCCATAATCCTTGTGTTTTCTGCATCCATCGTATAGTTGCATTCCATTGCTCCTCTCCCATTCTATTTTGAATAATCAACTTAGAAGAATGACACGTAGTACAATTAGTAAGCACAGTTTGCAATCCGTCAGCTTCAATCAATCCAGTTCGAACATGAACACCATTCTCTATTAATTCTTGATCTATATCGGTAATTTCAATTTCCGTTTGTCTTGGTCCGTAAAAAATAATTGCTAGTGCCCCAAATATAATGAAACTAGTAAAAATCAATAACACGACCTTAAATATGGGTTTAAAAACGATTCCATCGCTATTTTCTTTTTCCTGCATTAGACGACTTTTATAGCAATTCTATGACAGGCATTATTTAAATAACCTTTTGGATTCCATCCAGGTAGAACCATCGGTTGCTTATTACCGTTAGAATCGGAAGCTCTAGCCCAAATTTCATAATAGCCTTTTTTAGGAAAAGATACCTGTGCATTAAAATGTTGCCAAGCCAATCTATTTTTAGCTTTTTCTAAAGTTGCAGGTTTCCATGAATTTCCGTAATCAATAGAATACTCTAACTCACTCACATTGAGCTCACCTGCCCAAGCATGCCCGTTTATTTTAACCGTTTTTCCTTCATTAATTATTGCTCCCGATTTTGGATAGGTAATTAATGATTTTACCGGCATTGACTCAATAATACACATATCTTCATCTGCAACAGTTTCACCAGGGGCTACCGTTTCACAGGGTACTCTATAAGAACTTCCTTGCATTTTTTCACCATCATGTATCTTATTTCTAATACTAATGGTGTGTAACCATTTACCTGAAGTTGAAGCTGGCCAACCTCCACAAACTAAACGTAAAGGAAAACCATGTACTAATGGTATAGCTTCACCATTCATAGAAAAAGCCAATAACGTTTCTTCTTGTAATGCCTTTGACATAGGCACTCCTCTAGAAATAGGTTCTTTAGTAGGATTTTTGCTTAAATGCATGTCAGCTGCATGATATCCTATATATAACGCATCATTTTTAATACCAGCATCAGCTAAAACATCTTTAAGTCGAACTCCTGTCCACTCAGCACAAGAGACTGCACCAATAGTCCATTGATTTCCTTTCGCGGGCGGATTGAATTCACTTCTACCGTTACCACCACACTCTAAAGTAAGCTGGTAAGTATAATGTTTAAACTTAGATTTTAATTCGGAAAGAGAATAGGTCTTCGGTTCAACTACCGACTCACCATCAATTTTAAGTTTCCAAGCCTTCTCATCAATGTTTTCGGGTAGTAGTCCATTATTACGAATGAACATATATTTATTTGGAGTAACACGATCGTTTAACAAATAAGCCTGTGCCTCCATATTCCAAGGTTTATCGTTTAAAACGACCATGGCATCATCTTTTTTAAATAAGGCGAATGGATCTATTTCTTGTAGTGCTACGGGGGTATACCCTTTAGGCATCAACTCTTTATAAACAATTTCAACACCAAGTAAAGTAGCTAATGTACCTAAACCTGATTTTGCAACAAAACTTCTTCTCTTCAAAACTTACTAGATTTGAGATAAAGTTAAGTTATTTGATAAGAAAATATAGGGTATTTAAACTTCAATGGTCTGGCCTTTTTTGGCGCCTTTAAAAACATAAGTATATAACCACATTAATGTAAATGATGGTATAATGTCAAAACCTGGTATTATTTCTTCTACGAATGTAAAAATACCTGCAGCCTGCCCTAACTTACCTTTATACATTCTGGTCATTAACCAACCAGACAGTGGTGCCCAAACAATGTCTGAAAATTCACCTACAAATGGTATAACAAATGATAGCATACCAATACCATCAAAAAGTAACCCCATTAAAAGTTGTTTATATTTTTTATTCTTTAAAATTGACATACATAAAAATTAGTAATTCTTTAATTGGAATGCAACAAAGATGCCATAATTTTAAAATAAATAAATACTAAAAATGGTAAGTTTTATGAAAGTTTAGAGCTTATTAATTTAAGGAATTCATTCCTTGTCTCAATTTTTTCGAACTGACCTCTAAAACCAGAAGTAGTAGTTACAGAGTTTTGTTTTTGAACCCCGCGCATCATCATACACATGTGAGATGCTTCAATAACTACTGCAACCCCCTTGGGCTTTAAAGTATTGTTGATGCATTCTAAAATATCATGAGTTAAACGTTCTTGTACCTGTAATCTTCGTGCAAAAACATCTACAACACGTGGTATTTTACTAAGACCTACGATATGGCCATTGGGTATATAAGCTATATGTGCTTTACCAAAAAAAGGTAGCATGTGATGTTCGCATAAAGAATAAAGTTCAATATCCTTTATAATAACCATATCATCATAAGACTCTTTAAACATTGCACCTTTTAAAATCTCAACAGCATCTTGTTGATAGCCTTGAGTTAAAAAAAGCATAGCCTTGGCCGCTCGTTCTGGTGTTTTTACTAATCCCTCTCTGCTAACATCTTCACCAATTTCATCAATAATTGAAGAATATCTACTTTTAACTTCATCGGTAATTTCAAGATTGTATTCTTCTAAATTTCTATATGGGGACATATCTTATATTTTATGTTTAACGTAATCGTTATTATCTTGAACAAAATTAATGTTTTATTTTATCAAGAACATTAAAATTATCATAAATACGATACGGAAAATTATTTAATTTGTGTTTTACGCTTGTTTTAAAATTGAATCTATAAAGTTAAAGCTGATTACTATTTTTAGCATGCTCCTTTTTCATTAATTTTGAAGACATCTATAAATCAACCCTTTTGAAATGATAAAAGCTTCTAACATTCATAAGTATTACGGCAAGTTAGAAGTTTTAAAGGGTGTAGACCTTCATATTAAAAAGGGAGAAATCGTTTCTATTGTAGGGGCTTCTGGTGCAGGTAAAACAACCTTATTACAAATTCTTGGCACTTTAGATGTTCAATCAAATAAAAATGAGAGTACATTATTGATTAATAGCGTTGAAACTACTAACCTAAATGACAAAGATTTAGCCAAGTTTAGAAATGAACATATTGGTTTTATATTTCAGTTTCATCAATTACTGCCTGAATTTACTGCCATAGAAAATGTTTGCCTACCTGCATTCATTAAAAAAACACCTAAGGCTGATGCTGAAAAAAGAGCTACAGAATTGCTAGATTTCTTGGGATTATCTCACCGATATAATCATAAACCATCAGAATTATCGGGAGGGGAACAACAACGTGTTGCGGTTGCCCGTGCCTTAATAAATAATCCTTCTATCATCTTTGCCGATGAACCTAGCGGTAATCTAGACTCTGAAAGTGCCGATAATCTTCATAAATTATTTTTTGAATTAAGAGAAAAATTTGGGCAAACCTTTGTCATTGTTACTCATAATGAAGAATTAGCTGAAATGGCAGATCGTAAATTAACTATGGTAGATGGTAAAATTTTAGACAAGGCAATAATAGAAGCATAACAACCACTAAATGCTTGAAGAACTTATTGCATTCGCTAAAAAACCTATTTATGAGCAAGATGTGAATTCACAGACCTCAGAAAAGTTGAGGTTATCTGCTAAACTCTTAGTTTTAGCCCTTTGCTCAAGTATACTTTTGCTAATTATAGCGAGCTTAATTCAACACATATTTAATATTGAAGTAGGTGAACACGCGATTGATGATTTATTTAATAATAATTCAGAGATTAAAATTTTTTTCTTAGCCGTTATAGTTGCTCCTTTTTTTGAAGAACTAATTTTTCGAGGTCCTTTAATATTTTTCAAGAATTCTAAATATTTTCCAACTGTATTATACATTTCTACAATTGCTTTTGGTCTTGTACATATTAGCAATTTTGAAATGACCACGCAGGTATTATTGCTTTCTCCTTTACTCGTTGCGCCACAGCTAAGCATAGGTTTTCTATTAGGGTATATTCGTGTAAAATTTGGATTATATTGGTCTATAGCACTTCATGCCTGTTACAATATGGTGCTAACTATACCTTTATTACTAGTAAAGTTATTAGATATTCCATTAGAATGACAAAAACTGAATTAAAAGTATTTCTAGATGAAAAGGTTATTCAATACAACAACCCTAAATTTTTAGAAACCGACCCCATTCAAATACCACATCTATTTACTGCTAAAGAAGATGTTGAAATAAGTGCATTTTTAACTGCTACAATAGCTTGGGGTAATAGAAAAAGCATCATCAATAATGCTCACAAATTAATGGAATTGATGGGACATTGTCCACATGACTTTATATTAAATCATAGCGATGATGATTTAGATGATTTGGTAAATTTTGTTCACAGAACTTTCAATGGTAATGACTTAACATATTTCGTTCAAAGTCTTAAAAATATTTATTTAAATCATGATGGATTAGAAGGAATATTTACTGACCACCAACAAAAGAGTTCTTTACAACCTACTATATCAAAATTTAAAGAATTGTTTTTTGAACTACCCTTTGAACAGCGAACTACCAAACATGTATCTGACCCTTTAAAAGGTTCGGCTGCTAAAAGAATTAATATGTTTTTACGCTGGATGGTAAGAGATGCTTCAACAAGTGTAGATTTTGGTATTTGGAAAAACATTACTCCTTCAAAATTGTCTTGTCCTTTAGATGTACATTCCGGTAACGTCGCTCGTAAACTTGGTTTATTAACTCGAAAACAAAATGATGCCAAGGCATTAGCCGAACTTGATAAAAATTTAAGAAAACTAGATGCATTAGATCCTGTTAAATATGATTTTGCTTTATTTGGTTTAGGAGTTTTTGAGAAATTTTAATTGCACTTTATAGATTATTGATATCACCCACATGGTATTAAATTACTCAAAAGAATAACCTCCAATTATTCAACTTTTCTAAAACTAGTGTTATCGGTATTATTCTTATTTTCGTTTATCAACAGAACCTTAGAAAACCATGAAAAAAATTTTACAATTATCCATTTGTTTGGTAACTACCATTACTCTGGCTCAGTCTAGAACATTACCTATTGACACTGTTATTACTACGCAGCATAACGCTACTATTAATGGTGCTACCTTTTCTTATACTGCGCAAACAGGTACACAACCTGTATGGGATGAAAATGCCAAACCAATAGCATCTTTACATTACACTTATTACACAAGAAATAATATTAAAGACCGTATATCTGAGCTAGATAGAGATATAAATAAAGG
>CAXBIJ010000027.1:0-17959 GCA_963975675.1 uncultured Maribacter sp.
AAAATGAAAAAAATATTCATAACATTAATAGTGATCTTGGTAGGTTTTGCAGTACAAGCTCAAGAAGTAAAAAAAGATAAAAACGCAAAAGTAACTATGAAAGTAGATGGTATTTGTGGCATGTGTAAAAAGCGAATAGAAACTGCAGCTTTAAAAACTAAAGGTGTAAAATTTGCTTTGTGGAGCCCAATAACCCATCAATTAAATTTGATTATGGATGAACGTAAAACGGATGTGAGAGCTATTCAAGACAATATTTTAGATGTTGGTCATGATATTTTATTAGAAGATGATAAAAAAATTGTTGCGAAAGATGAGGCTTATAATTCTGTGCATCCTTGTTGTAAATACAGAGATGAAGAAATTATAAAAACCCATGAAGGAGAGTTGAAAAAGGTTAAAAAACAAGAGTAAAAATTACATCAAATTTTATAATTTATAAAAATCGATAGTGATACAAAATCTATTTTGATATTAGCTTTTCTTTAAGTGGTTTATATTTCAATATATTTTAAGACATACATTAAGATTAGATAAATTAGACTTAGTCGTTTTTATAAAATATAACTTATCATAAATAAAATCCGTTAGAAAATTAATTCTAACGGATTTTTTTATTCTTCATTATTTTACATAAGAGTAAGATAATTGCCTGCACACGCTGTGTGCTACATCATTCCTGGCATTCCACCACCCATTGGAGGCATTCCACCACCAGCGTTTTCTTCTTTAATATCTATCAAAGCACATTCTGTAGTTAAAATCATTCCTGCAACAGAAGCTGCGTTTTCTAAAGCAACTCTAGTTACTTTTTTAGGATCTATAATTCCAGCTTCTAACATATCTACATATTGTTCAGATTTTGCATCATAACCAAAGTTCTTTTTACCTTCTAAAACTTTATTGATTACAACAGAACCTTCACCACCAGCATTTTCTACGATAGTTCTTAAAGGCGCTTCAATTGCTTTGTTTACAATTTGTACACCTGTAGTTTCGTCTAAGTTTTCGGTTGCTAATTTCTCTAAAACTTTCTTAGCACGTACAAATGCAACTCCACCACCAGCAACAATACCTTCTTCAACTGCAGCTCTTGTAGCATGTAAAGCATCATCAACACGATCTTTTTTCTCTTTCATTTCAACTTCAGAAGCAGCACCAACATAAAGTACGGCAACACCACCAGCTAACTTAGCTAAACGCTCTTGAAGTTTTTCTTTATCGTAATCAGAAGTAGTTGTCTCGATTTGAGATTTAATCTGATTAACTCTTGTTTTGATATCTTTAGCAACACCACCACCATTTACGATTGTAGTATTGTCTTTGTCGATTTGTACTTTTTCACAAGTACCTAACATATCAAGAGTAGTGTTGTCTAAAGAGAATCCTCTTTCTTCAGAAATTACGGTACCACCAGTTAAGATGGCAATATCTTCTAACATTGCTTTTCTACGGTCACCAAAACCTGGAGCTTTAACAGCAGCAATTTTTAAAGAACCTCTTAGTTTGTTTACTACCAAAGTAGCTAATGCTTCACCATCAACATCTTCAGCAATAATTAAAAGTGGTTTCCCTGATTGAGCAACTGGTTCCAATACAGGTAGTAAATCTTTCATCGAAGAAATCTTCTTATCGAACAACAAAATATAAGGGTTTTCCAATTGTGCTACCATCTTTTCAGAATCGGTAACAAAATATGGAGAAAGGTAACCTCTGTCAAACTGCATACCTTCAACAACATCAACGTAAGTATCAGTTCCTTTAGCTTCTTCTACAGTAATAACACCTTCTTTACCAACTTTACCAAAAGCTTGAGCGATTAATTCGCCAATTGTTTCGTCGTTGTTAGCTGAAATAGAAGCAACTTGTTTAATTTTTTCAGAAGAATCACCAACTTTTTTAGCTTGTTTAGCTAAATCTTTAACAATTGCTTCTACAGCTTTATCGATACCTCTTTTTAAGTCCATTGGGTTTGCACCTGCAGCAACGTTTTTCAAACCTTCTTTAACGATTGCTTGAGCCAAAACGGTTGCGGTAGTTGTACCGTCACCTGCCAAATCATTGGTTTTAGAAGCAACTTCTTTTACCATTTGCGCGCCCATATTTTCTAATGGATCAGCTAATTCTATTTCTTTCGCAACAGTAACACCATCTTTAGTTACTTGTGGAGCACCAAATGATTTGCTAATTATTACGTTTCTACCCTTAGGGCCTAATGTTACCTTTACAGCATTTGCCAACGCATCAACGCCTCTTTTAAGACCGTCTCTTGCATCGATATCAAATCTTATATCTTTTGCCATTTTAAATTTTAGTTTAGATTATTGACCTTGAGCTATTCGCCTTGATCAAGAAAATTATTAATTATTTTTTCAGTGAATGTGAATTTCGCAAATGGCTAATGGCCATAAGCTGAAGGCTATTTAGATAATAGCAAGGATGTCACTTTCTCTCATCATTAGGTAATCTGAACCTTCTAATTTCAATTCAGTTCCAGCATATTTACCGTAAAGAACAGTATCACCAACCTTAACGGTAACTTTGTCATCTTTTGTACCAGGACCTACCGCTACAACTTTACCTTTTTGTGGTTTCTCTTTTGCAGTATCAGGAATATAAAGTCCAGACGCAGTTTTAGTTTCAGCTGCCATTGGCTCTATAAGAACTCGATCTGCCAATGGTTTGATATTAACTTTAGCCATAATTATTAATTTTTAAATTGATTTTTAGTTTCGTGGGTATACAAAGGCAGAAATTATGCCATTGCCTATTTCCTGACAAATTGTAAACAAAAAATGCCAGCTTGTCATAAGCTGGCATCTATATAAATTTGTTAGGATATTTTATAAACTATCCGAAGGAGTAGCTTCGTTGGTTACAGGTGGTGTAACCTCTTCTGGTAATGTCTCTGGAACTGTTGTTTCAATGTCATCACCTTGTAATAATTTAGAATCTGCATCACCAAAGTTGCCTTTAAGTGCAATGTTAGAAGCTAGGATTAGAACAATTAGTAGTCCTGCTAAAGTCCATGTGCTCTTATCTAAAAAGTCACCTGTTTTTTTAACTCCGCCTACAACTTGGTTACCTCCGCCACCAAATGAAGAAGAAAGTCCGCCTCCTTTTGGATTTTGTACCATAATCACTAATACTAATAATAAGCAAACGACAATGATAAGTATCAAGAATATTGAAAATGTACTCATTCTAAAATTATTTATTATCTTTTTGAATTTTTTCTACTGCCCTAATTCGGTCTGCAAAGAAACTACTTTTTTCCGGATATTTCAAACTTAAAATTTTGAATGCTTGAATGGCCTTCTTATACTGTTTTTGCTCTAAATAAACCCTGGCCAAAGTTTCGGTCATCAATTCGTTTTTATCAATTCTCGAGGAGCTTGAAATATCGATAGTGGTATTCTTTTCTTCTATAGGTACAATTTTAGGATTGTTGGCTATAAACCTATCGATACGGTCAAATTTCTTCTTTTTAATAGCCTCATCTTTTGGTGAGATTGTACTTTTAATTTTTATGACTGCTTGTTTAACCTCAGCTTTTTCAATAATTTTTTCTGCTGTTTTATTAGAAGCTAAATTCAACCACTCTGAAAAAGAATATTTTTCTTTGGCATCAAAAATCAATGGTTTGCCAATATCTAAAGTTTCTTCCTCCTTAGAAATTTTTGGTTTTTTCGATTGAAAAAGCTTGGGGTCTAAAATATGTTCAGCGTCATTCTTATCTTGAGGTAGCGGCTTGTCTTTAGATTCTTCTATTAGAGCTGCTTGTTTTTCTTTTTTTACAAGGGGTAGGGGCTTATTTTCTGGTTCTTCAATTGATAAAATCGATTCAACTTCTTTGACATCCTCTTCAACTAAAATCGTTGTATCAGATTTTTCCTTAGAAGAATTGAAATGCAAAAAATCTTTTGAGGTGATAAAATCAAAAAGCACATCTCTATCAGTAGTAAAGGCTGCAGTTGTTTTAAGTGCTTTATTGTATTTATAGCTATTTAGATTTTTAAGACCTTTAAGGTGTAAGGCTCTAGCCGCTTGAAAATAGGGGTATTCATTGATAATATCTTCTAGATGTTTGGTATGTATGGGTTCTACCACTTTGGTAGGGTGTTCTAGAAAATATGTAAATTCCTTTACGTTCATTTAATTACCAATCTGCTAATGAGGCGTTGAAAATATCTTGCGTAAGTCTTTCAAAAATTATCTCATGAGCTTCACTTTTAATAGAAGCCAACTGTGTGTCTGCAGGATAGTCATAAAAGAAAGAAAAACTCTGGTCAAATGCTGCATCTTCCTTTAATCGATTATAAAAACGAACTTTTACGCGCATTGATAATCTGTTTTGTGCAGCAGTTTGATTTGCGGTTGCAGACATTGGTGAAATTTTATATTCCGTGATCTCACCTTCATATAATAAATCTGGATTTCCAGAGGTTACGAGATCTAAGCTTGTTTGATTCATAATTCTATCTTGCAATGCCAATGTAAAATCTCTATCAACACCAGGTTCGAATGTTGAACCCGGACTTTGGGTAGCATAATTCTGGAAATAATTTACCTGAAAAGTTTTGGCATCACCAACATTACCACCGGTAAAATTATAAATACCACAGCCCATAAGCATGATTACTGGTAGTATGAAAAATATTATTTTTTTAACGTATCTCATTGAAATGGAATTCATTTTTTGCTAAAGATCGTATTGTTTTATCTTTCGGTAAAGAGTTCTTTCAGAAATTCCTAATTCTGAAGCAGCTGCTTTTCTTTTACCGCGATTTCGCTCAAGTGATTTTTTTATCAATTCCACTTCTTTCTCCTGTAAAGATAGGGTTTCTTCTTCCTGAATTTCTTCGGCAAAATGGTATTTGTCCTCGTAAGAATCTTGAGTATGTAACGTTTCTTCCTTTTTAGGTTCTGGCAGATGCAACAGTTTCATATTAGATTCTTCTTGGGTTTCTTGCTCCATTTCAACGTCTTCTTCATCTTCGTTTCCGTAGATTTTACGAATCAGATTTTCATTGTCTTTTTGAACCTTTTGAGAGTCATTGTTCTTCAAAAGCTCCATGGTTAATTTCTTAAGGTCGTTTAGGTCACCCTTCATATCGAATAACACCTTATAAAGAATTTCTCGTTCATTACTAAAATCGCCTTCAGGTTTTTTATTCGAAACCACAGCGGGCAAATTGCTTGTCATGTTATTTGGTAGATAACCATTTAATGTGGCTGCCGATATTGACCTATTCTCTTCTAAAACAGAAATTTGCTCAGCGATATTTCTTAACTGACGTATGTTACCTGGCCATCTATATTTTATTAAAAGTGAAACAGCATTGTCATCTAAGCGAATAGTAGGCATTTTGTATTTCTGACTAAAATCAGATGCGAATTTTCTAAAAAGCAAATGAATATCATCAGAACGTTCCCGCAAAGGTGGTATGTTTATTTCTACCGTACTCAATCGATAATATAGGTCCTCTCTAAAGCGCTCTTTTTTAATTGCCTCGAACATATTTACATTGGTAGCAGCGACAATTCGAACATCTGTTTTTTGAACTTGGGAAGAACCAACTTTTAAAAACTCACCATTTTCTAAAACCCTTAGCAATCGAACTTGCGTTGTTAAGGGTAATTCACCTACTTCATCTAAAAATATTGTACCACCATCAGCAACCTCAAAATAACCACTTCTAGTTTGGGTAGCACCTGTAAACGCTCCTTTTTCATGACCAAAAAGTTCACTGTCTATTGTGCCTTCTGGTATTGCACCACAGTTTACTGCAATGTATTTAGCATGTTTTCTGTGAGATAATGAATGTATGATTTTTGGGATAGCTTCCTTACCAACTCCACTTTCACCAGTTACCAAAACCGAAATATCGGTAGCAGCAACTTGCATGGCTTTTTCCAAAGCTCGATTAAGTTTCGGATCCTGCCCTATAATTTCAAAACGCTGTTTTATGTTTTGTATGCTTTCCATATGAAATGGGTACTATAAAGTTAATTATTGTCTGAAAATCCTACAGCGATTCCTTTTAAGGTAGCCGAAGTACAATCGTTTATTTGAACATTTACAAAGTCACCAACTTTATAATTTTCCTTCGGAAATACTACTACTGTGCTTTGAGAGTTTCTTCCCATCCATTCATCTTCAGATTTCTTAGATGTTCCTTCTATTAAAACTTCTTGAACTTTGCCAACGTGCTTTTCAGTTCTAAATTGACAATGTTGGCGTTGTAAAGCTATGATTTCTGATAAGCGTCTCTTTTTAGTTTTTTCAGGAACATCGTCATCCATCTTTCTTCCGGCCAAAGTGCCTGGTCTTTCAGAATAGGCATACATATAGCCAAAATCATATTTTACGTATTCCAATGCTTTCAATGTAGCCGTATGTTCATCTTCAGTTTCTGTTGGAAAACCAGTAATGATATCTTGTGAGATTGAACAATCAGGTAGAATCTGTCTAATATTATTAATTAGTTCAAAATATTCTTCAATGGTATGTAGCCTGTTCATTTCCTTTAAAATACGATTACTACCGCTTTGTACGGGTAAATGAATATGGTTGCAGATATTTTTATGCTTGGCCATAGTTTCAATTACATCTAATGTCATGTCTTGTGGATTAGATGTGGAAAACCTGATTCGCATTTTTGGATGCGCAAGTGCAACCGTTTCTAAAAGTTTTGAAAAACTGGTAGCTGTCGCTTTCTGCATTTCAGAAGCATTCTCAAAATTTTTCTTGAGTCCGCCACCATACCATAGATAACTATCTACATTTTGACCTAAAAGTGTAATTTCTTTAAATCCATTTTTCTCAAGTTCATTTACTTCTTCTAAAATTGACTGTGGGTCTCTACTTCGTTCGCGACCTCTTGTAAATGGGACAACGCAAAAGGTGCACATATTATCGCAACCTCTTGTAATTGAAACAAAAGCGGTAACACCATTAGTATTTAATCTTACAGGAGCAATATCGCCATAGGTTTCATCTTTCGATAAAATAACATTTACGGCATCTCGACCAGAATCGACTTCTTTAATTAAGTTGGGTAAATCTTTATAGGCATCTGGCCCTACCACCATATCTACAATTTTTTCCTCGTCTAAAAGTTTGTCTTTCAAGCGTTCTGCCATACAGCCCAAAACACCTACTTTTAAATGAGGTCTAGATTTTTTTACCTTATTATATTCTGTTAGTCGTTTTCTTATCGTTTGCTCGGCTTTATCTCTAATAGAACATGTGTTTACAAGAATTAAATCGGCATCCTCTAAAGTTTGGGTAGTGTTAAAACCTTCTGTTGCTAATATAGATGCAACAATTTCACTATCTGCGAAATTCATGGCGCAGCCATAGCTTTCTATGTATAAATTACGTTTGTTAGCCTCTTTTCCTTCAACCGCCAAAGTGGTGCCCTGCACATTTTCGTCTATGGTTTTCTCCATTTTGTGTAATACGTTGCAATAAAATATTTGGTTGGCAAAGATACTACTATAATCAAAAATATGACAAGATGACATGATTTTTTAGGTAATGTTTAGGGTTTACCCATAAAAATTATTTAGCTTTATCTTTAAATATAACCACCCTTACCTATGAATTTAGAAATTATTACAGAACGAATAAAATCGAATGCAGATTTATCTTTTGGAGACATTTTTAGTAAGTCTTTTGATTTATTTAAAAAAGTATGGCTGCAGGGCTTTATAGTATTGCTACTGACCTTTGTGGTTATTTTGCCATTTTATATTATTCTTTATATACCAATGATTGCTGCGGGTATAACAGACCCAGAGGTTATTCGAAATAATGAACTACCGCCTATGGTGGCTATTGCCATGGGTATTCTCTCGCCTGTTTTTGCTATTGGTATTTCAACTTTTTCCTTGGCATTGAATGCGGCATTTTTAAAGATTTGTAGACAAAAAGATATAGGCGAAGAAGTAAGCGATGATTATTTCTATTTTTTTAAAGAAGGTCGTTTAGGAAAGGTTTTTAAACTTGCATTGTATACGGTTGGGTTAGCTATACTTGGGTTACTTGCTTGTGGTGTTGGTCTTATTTATGTAATCGTTCCTCTTTCATTAATACCAGCTTTCTTGGCTTTTTCTAATGAACTTTCGCCATTAGAAATGGTCAAGGCAAGTTTTGCTCTTGGAAATAAAAATTGGCTTGTTATTTTCGGTTTAGTCTTGATTACAGGGATTGTTGCTGAATTAGGCTTTCTTTTATGCTGTGTAGGTGTGCTTTTTACCGCTATGTTAAGTAAAGTGCCTACCTATTATATGTATAAAGACGGTGTCGGATTCAATGAGATAGAGTAGATATTATGAACTAGCCCACGCAACTAATGGTCGTATTTCTCATCTATTAATCACAACCAGTAAATTGAAAAACCATGAGAAAGAATGTTTTTTTGTTGTTAACTATACTATTTTCGACCTTTATTTCTTGCGATGATGATGGGCCGTATGAAGACTATTTGGTGGCACGACCTATTTTGCAAGACGCTATTTCGTTTAAGGCTGAAGCAGTCGATATTGTTGAACCTACACCAATTGTTTCATCGGGTAAAATATACACCTACCAGAATTATATTTTTATAAATGATATAAACCTTGGTTTTCATGTAATCAATAATCAAAACCCATTATCGCCTGAAAGTATTGCATTTATTAAGCTTGAGGGTAATTATGATATCTCTATAAAAGACGATAAGTTATATGCTGATAGTTATGGTGATTTAGTCATTTTTGATATTTCCGATATAAATAATATTACACTATCAAATCGAATAGTTAATGCGATATATAATAATGATGTTTGGCTTTCGAATATCGAGTACCCCCAAGCTGATTTTTACGAATATGGTGATATTGATTATGATAAGGATATTGTTGTTGGATGGGAAGTGAAAACAGAACGAAGGTCGGTTGCTGATTACGAAAAACGGTTTGAATGTTTGGCTTGTGATTTTGGGTTTAATTCAATAGAAAGCGATAGTGGGTCGCCACAACCTTCTACTGGACAGGGTGGTTCTTTGGCTCGTTTTAAAATAATCGGTAATTATTTATATGTAGTTGATTATAGCGATATCAATATTTTTGATATTTCTAATGTCGAGGAGCCAAAAATATTAGATGATGTTCAAGTAGCTTGGGATATTGAAACTATATATAATCAAGGTGATATTCTATTTATAGGCGGCTCGCAAGGCATGTATATATATGATATTAAAAATCCTGAAAAACCTGAGTTCATTTCAGAATTTAGACATGGTACTGCTTGTGATCCCGTGATAGTTGATGGGGATTATGCTTATGTTACTCTAAAGGGAGGTGGATTTTGTGGAAATACTGAAAGCGGATTGTATGTGATAGATATTTCTAATTTAAAGAATCCGGAATTAAAAGTAATTTACCCGATGAATGGGCCAAATGGTTTAGGTATTAAAGATAATACACTTTTTATTTGCGACGGTGAGGCTGGCCTAAAAGTATATGATAAGACCGATGCTCCTAATATTACCCTAATTAATACTTTCGAAGATATTATTGCATATGATGTTATTCCTTTGTCATCATCACTTTTAATGATTGGAGACCGAGTTTTATATCAATACGAATATGTTAATAATGATATTCAACTCTTGAGTACTTTTGAGTTGTAGAGCTAAAGGATGATTTAATTAAAAAAGGGAAGCTAGTTTTAGCTTCCCTTTTTTATTATTATTGTTCAGACGATATCATTTTTATATCCTCCTGTTTTACTTTAGAGTTGACAATTTCCGTTTGTTTGTCAATAAGACGGCTAAGATTTTTGAGTTCTAAATTCAGTTCATCGGTGATTTCTTTGAAGAACTGCTTTGCTTGTTGTGTTGGGGCGAAATCACCTCTTTGAGAATCAGCTAATAGAAATGCAATTCTATTATTTATTCTAATGCCATAATTAAGAGGGTCTTGCCTACTTTGATTTTTAGTCATATGTATATTATTCTCTATAATCGAAAGTTCAGTTTCATAGTCAGATATTAACTGCTGTATCGCATCATTGTCTTTCGTTTTTTCTTTAAGGTATTTCAAATCTTTTTGAATGCTTCTTATCTTAATAATTGCTTCATTAGCTTTGCTTACTTGGTCACGTACGACAATTAGAAAATCAAATTGCTCTTGATAATCACTCTGTGTGTTAGGTAATCTTGGGTCTTTTACAATTTTAAATTCTTGTTCTTTGGATGTTCCATTTACGGTTAGTTTTAATTTGTAGATGCCAGGTATGGCTTTCGGCCCTTTGTTTGGTGAAGAATAAAAAATCATACCTTCAAATGACTTATAGCCTTGATAGCGCATATCCCAAACCATATGATTTCCACCAGCTTTTACCTTTAATTGTTTAGTGGCTGTAGGGTCTAATTTGTTTTCTTTGGCGCTAGTTGAATAACGCTGTATTAAAGTGCCGTCTTTTTCTAAAATTTCAAGTTGAACAGAATCACTTTCATGAAATTTGTTTAAAACATAATTGATTATAACACCATCAGGATGGTTCTTACCTACCAATTTTGGGTCTGGTTCATTCCATCCACCAGATTGGTGCATTCTGTAAGATGTATCAGGTTTGTAAAGATAGAAGTCACTGTTGGCTACCTCGCTAGATATTTGATGCAGCGGTGTTAGGTCATCAATAATCCAAAAACTTCTTCCATGGGTGGCTACAATTAAATCGTTATCTCTAACCTGCAAATCTCGTATGGCCGTAATTGGAAGATTTAATTGAAAAGGAGCCCAAGATTTACCATCGTCAAAGGAAATATACATACCCCATTCTGTACCTGCATATAAAAGACCTTCTCTAACTAAGTCAGTTCTAATCACCCTTGTATAATAGTTGTCTTTGATACCATTTGTTATTAAAGTCCAGCTTTCTCCATAATTATCAGTTTTGTATAAATAGGGGGTGTAATCGCCAAATTTATAAGCTGTAGCTGCTACATATACAGTGCCTTTATGAAAAGGGCTGGGGTCTATAGAATTGATCATATTCAATTTAGGGGACATAGAAGCTGGCGGAGTTACATTTGTCCAAGTTGTGCCATTGTCTTTTGTCACGTGAATTAAACCATCATCGCTACCTGTCCAGATAACATTTTTTTCCAATACAGATTCTGAAATCACAAAAATATTTGAATAAAATTCAGCTCCAGTATTATCTTGTGTTATAGGTCCACCTGAAGATTCTATAGTTTCAGGAAGACTTCTGGTTAAATCTGGCGAAATGGTTTTCCAAGATTGACCTTCGTCGGTCGTAACATGAAGAAAATTAGACCCTGCATATAGTTTATTGGAATCATGTCTACTGAATGATACAGGATAGTTCCAATTAAAACGATATTTCATAATTTCAGCTCCAGAACCTGCAGGGTTATCTGGCCAAACATTTGTTGACCGTGCTTGGCCTGTAGTGTGATCTAATCGGTTCATATAGCCTTTATAAGTTCCGCCATATACAATCTGATTATTTTTCGGGTCTGGCGCTAGATGTGCACTTTCGCCACCAGCGGTAGGTTCCCAATCTCTTTCTGTAATAGATTCTCCAGAGGATCTATGAGAAATACGTAAGGCGGTATTGTCTTGTTGCGCTCCATAAATACGATAAGGAAAAATACTGTCTGTTGCTATTCGATAAAATTGAGCAGTAGGTTGATTGTAATAAGTCGTCCAGTTGTTTCCACCGTCATTTGAAATTTGAGCACCACCGTCATCTGCAATAACCATACGTTTATTATTGTTGGGGTCTATCCATAAATCATGATGGTCACCATGAGGAGCATTTTTAAGAGTGAAGGTTTTACCACCATCTGTTGAGACGCCATAACTTACATTCATTACATAGAGCTTGTCAATGTTTTCGGTATCGGCATAAATACGGGTGTAATACCAAGCACGTTGTCGTAATGCCCTGTTTTCATTTATTTTTTTCCAAGTAGCTCCTGCATCATCAGATCTGAAAAGTCCACCATTGTCTGCTTCTATAAGCGCCCATATGCGATTCGAATCTATCGGGGAAACTGTAATGCCAACTATACCCCATGGCGAACTAGGTAGTCCTGTTTTTGTAGAAATATCGTTCCATGTATCGCCGCCATCGGTGCTTTTAAAAAACTTACTGTCTGGTCCGCCACTATCCATTCGGTATCCATTTCTTTTCATTTGCCAAGTGGTGGCGTAGATAATTCTGCTATTGTTGGGGTCTAAAATTAAATCCCCTGCACCAGCCTTATCGCTAACATAAAGTACTTTTTCCCAATTATCGCCACCATCTTTAGAGCGAAATACACCTCTAGTTTCATTAGGCTTCCATAAATTTCCAATAGCAGCCACATATACTAAATCTGGATTTTTAGGATGGATTCGAATTCTTGAAATATGTTCTGAATCTTTGAGACCAATAAATATCCAGGTTTCTCCTGCATCCATACTTTTCCATAGCCCTTTACCTGAAGAAACATTACCACGTAATGTTTGCTCACCCTCGCCAACATAAATAATATTTGGGTCAGATTCAGAAACTGCAATAGCGCCAATAGAACCACCAAAATAGCCGTCTGAAATACATTGCCAGCTATTTCCTGCGTCTGTAGTTTTCCAAACACCACCACCTGCGGTTCCCATATAATAAAGGTTATTGTTGTTGGTGACACCGGTAACGGTACCTGCGCGACCACCTCTAAAAGGTCCGATAGATCTATATTCCATTCCATTATATAGAGATTCGTCATAGCTGACGGTTTTTTTTTTGCGCTGTGCGTTTAAATTTTGAAATGGTTGTAAACAGAATAAAGCGGTCAGTATAACGATGTAAAGCTTCTTCATTTTAAAGTAGTTTGAGTTAGTTTCCTTAAAAATAGAAATAAATGATATGCTTCGGTTATCGACATTGCCAAACTTTTTTATTTCTGTAAAATTCAAGATTTTACAAGGATGCTTCTACGTATTTAGAGGGAAAAATGACTAGATGAAATTTTAAAGTTTAATTTTTAGTATACATTTGTAGGTATAAACAAGGTTGATGGCGAAAAATTTAGTAATTGTTGAGTCCCCTGCAAAGGCCAAAACTATAGAAAAGTTTTTGGGAAAAGATTTTAAGGTTGAATCGAGCTTTGGCCACATTGCAGATTTGCCTTCAAAGGAGTTGGGAGTAGATGTCGAGAATGATTTTACCCCGAAATATATAGTTGATAAGGACAAGCAGGCTTTGGTTAAAAAACTAAAGGCTCTGGCTGATAAAGCTGAAACTATCTGGCTCGCCAGTGATGAGGATCGAGAGGGTGAGGCAATTTCTTGGCATTTAGCAGAAGAACTAGGTTTAGATAAGAAAAAGACAAAACGTATAGTCTTTAACTCAGTTACAAAAGCCGCCATTCAAAAAGCGATTGAGAACCCAAGGGAAATCAATTACAATTTGGTAAACGCTCAACAAGCAAGACGTGTTCTTGACCGCTTGGTTGGGTACCAACTATCTCCTGTTTTATGGAAAAAAATTAAACCAGGTCTCTCTGCTGGCCGTGTTCAATCTGTGGCAGTTCGTCTTATTGTTGAACGTGAACGTGATATTGAAGGTTTTGAGCCACAAGCAACTTTTAAGGTTGCTGCGGAATTTCAGACCGAGGAAGGAAGTGTTTTTTCGGCCAAGTTGAACAAAACTTTCGATACGGAAAAAGCAGCTAAAGCATTTTTAGAGAAAAATATATCTGCGGAATTTTCAGTAAGTAAATTAGATAAAAAACCAGCTAAAAAATCACCATCTGCACCTTTTACAACCTCTACGCTACAACAAGAAGCTTCAAGAAAATTGTATTTTTCTGTAGGTAGAACCATGCAAGTGGCACAACGATTATATGAAGCAGGTTTAATTACCTATATGAGAACGGATAGTGTAAACTTATCCAATGAAGCATTGACCGCCGCTAAAGAGGCTATTATTGATAATTATGGTGAAAAATATAGTCATACTAGAAATTTCACAGGTAAATCTAAAGGAGCTCAAGAGGCGCATGAGGCTATTAGACCTACTGAGATGACCAATCAATCTCCATCATTGGAGCGTGATCAATCTAAATTGTATGATTTAATTTGGAAACGTACAGTTGCATCGCAAATGAGTGATGCCCAATTAGAGCGTACCAATGTTAAAATTAAAGCCAATAAGCATAAAGAGGAATTTACTGCAAACGGCGAGGTAATAAAATTTGATGGTTTCTTGAAAGTTTACATGGAAGGTGTAGATGATGAAGATGTAGCAGAAGAGCAAGAAGGAATGTTGCCTGCAATGAAAGAAGGAGAGTCTTTACAGAATAACTTTATTTCAGCTACCGAGCGTTTTACTAGACCTCCTTATCGATTTACAGAAGCATCTTTGGTTAAGAAATTAGAAGAGTTGGGTATTGGTAGACCATCTACCTATGCACCTACTATTTCTACGATACTTAATAGAGGTTATGTTGAAAAAGGCACTATTGAAGGTACTGAACGTAAGTATCAGCAATTAATCTTGGAATCAAATAAGATTCAGGAAAAGAATCTAACAGAAAATGTAGGGTCAGATAAGGGTAAAATGGTACCTACTGATATTGGTATGATTGTTACCGATTTCTTGGTAACGAATTTTGCGAATATTTTAGATTATAATTTTACGGCTCAAGTTGAAGAAGATTTTGATGAAATAGCTTCTGGTGATGAAGATTGGAAGAAAATGATGAAAAACTTTTATAAAGATTTTCATCCAAATGTAGTAGATGTAGAAGAAAATGCGGATCGTGCAAGTGGAGAAAGAATTTTAGGAAAAGACCCAAAAAGTGGAAAGCAGGTTTCTGTGCGTTTAGGAAGATTCGGACCGATGGTACAAGTCGGAACTGTTGATGATGAGGAGAAACCGACTTTTGCAAGTTTGCTGCCAGAACAATCATTAAATACGATTAGTTTCGAAGAGGCTATGGAACTGTTTAAGCTTCCGAGAAAGCTTGGGGTTTATGAAGGTGAAGAGGTTTTAGCCAATGTAGGTAGATTTGGACCTTATGTGAAATTTGGAGAAAAATTTATTTCTATGGATAAAGGTGAAAGTGCCTTTGAAATTGAAATGGATCGAGCAATTGAGTTAATTGTTGCGAAGCAAAAAGCCGATGCACCAATTGCAACGTATGAAGAAAAAGAAGTGACCAAGGGAACTGGTAGATTTGGGCCATTCATTAAATGGAATGGAATGTTTATTAATGTCAACAAAAAGTATGACTATGATAATCTATCAAATGACGATATCATTGAACTTATTGAAACCAAGAAACAAAAGGAGATAGATAAGGTTGTTCAAAACTGGGAAGAAGAAGGTATACGTATCGAAAAAGCACGATGGGGCCGTCATAATGTTCTAAAAGGCAAGATTAAGGTAGAATTGGCAAAGACAGTCGATGTAACTAAAATGTCTTTAGAAGAAGCTCAGAAGTTGATAGAGAAAAAAACACCAAAGAAAAAGGCAAAAGCTAAACCTAAGTCAAAAAAGTAATATATTTTTAGGTCGAAAGATCAGTATAATATGTTCATGATTCCTAAACCACTTATAAATGGCCTTTGATTTTTTAGTTCCGGTATCGGACAAAGTTTTGGCCTATAACGAGTTATTGCCTAGCCAAACTATTGGTAAGAACACCTATATACATACTGAAAAGGACGGGTTGCCTGTTTTAGCAAATGCCACTGTGGCTCTTTTAGGAGTTAGGGAGTCGAGAAATGCGTTTGAAAAAAAGCATGAGAAGTTAGACGTCTCTGGAATTAGATTACAATTCTACAAGCTTCTAATTGGGAATTGGAATGGAACCATAGTAGATTTAGGTGATATTGAAGAAGGTGCTACGGTCGATGACACCTATTTTGTCGTAAAAGAAATAGTAGCAGGCTTATTAGAGGAAAATATTATTCCAATTATACTAGGTGCTACTCAAGATCTTACATACCCTGCTTATAGGGCATTTGATGGTATTAAAGATATGATTAATCTTGTGGCTGTTGATAGTCGTTTCGATTTTGGTATCGAAGATGAAATTATTTCTTCTCATTCTTATATGAGTAAGATTATTACAGATAAGCCAAATAATCTTTTTAATTTTTCAAATATTGGTTATCAAAGCTATTTCAATGCTCAAGAAGAAATAGATTTAATGGAGCGATTGTTTTTTGATGCTTATCGACTTGGCGAAGTGGCAAATGATATTTCTTTGGCCGAACCGGTGCTTAGAAATGCCCATATGGTAAGTTTAGATTTACGGTCTGTAAAGGCAAGTGAAATTTCATTGTCAGGTAATTTTTCGCCCAATGGTTTTGACGGTCGCGAAATATGTGCCATTGCAAGATACTCCGGTATAAGTGATAAGGTTTCTGTTTTTGGCTTGTACGAAATGGAAAATACCGTGCAGTCACAGCAATTAATAGCTCAAATTATTTGGTACTTTATAGAAGGTATCAATTACAGAATTAAAGAATCACCATACACTAAAACTGAAGACTTTGTAAAGTACAATGTGCCTAGCGAAGATGAAGAATTAGTGTTTTACAAAAGTTTATTAACAGAAAGATGGTGGGTAGAAGTCCCATCAATTTTTACTTCACATACTAAAGGCCATACACCTGCGTTATTACCTTGCACCGAGAAGGATTATTTAGATGCATGTAATCAAGACATTCCTGAAAGGTGGTTTAAAGCTTATAAGAAAGGCTTTAATTAGCAAGATTAATTTTTAAGCATTAAAGACTTTAATACAATATTTTATACAAAACATAGTTTTAGATGTTAGAATAAATCATTGTATTCTGAGTTTAACCATAATCGAAATTTAACCTAAAGTATGAAGAAGCTATTGTTATCCTCTATAGCGTTTGTTTTTTTACTCACGAGTTGTGGGTCTAAGACTAAAGGAGAGCTAACCGGTGTCCAGGGAAAAAAGTGGTACCCAGAAAAACCATATGGAATGGAACTTATCCCAAGAGGTTCATTCATTATGGGTAAGAGTGAAGAAGACCAAGCAAAATTATTGAACGCACCGACCAAAACGGTTACCGTACGTTCTTTTTACATGGATGATACAGAAATCACAAATAGTGAGTATCGTCAATTTGTAGAATGGGTAAAGGATTCTATCGTAAGAACCAAATTGGCAATATTAGCAGATGAGTTGGGTATCGGTCCTGAAGAAGGCGGTATCGGTGATTATGCATTTAAAGATGCAGATACCACTAGATCATCTGTTTATGATAAGTATATGCTAGATAATTATTCTGGAATGGGCGAAACCGGTTACGAAGGTAGAGCATTGAGTAAAGATGAGGACCTTGTTTGGGATACTTCAGAATATCCAGATGAGTATTATACTGAAATAATGGACTCCATCTATTTATCTGAAGAAGAATCTTATAACGGCCAACGTACTATAGATGTTAAGAAACTAAAATTCAAGTACAATTGGATGGATATCGAAGCAGCAGCACGCGCTTCTACAAAGGGTAATAAAAGTCGAAAAGATTTTATTCGGACTGAAGAAGTAGAAATTTATCCAGATACAACAGTATGGATTAGAGATTTCTCATACTCGTATAATGAACCAATGCACAACGATTATTTCTGGCACGATGCGTACAGTGAATATCCTGTAGTAGGTATCACATGGCAACAAGCAAAGGCTTTTTGTAATTGGAGAACTAAATACAAGAACGACGATAACAAAAGTAGAGGTAAGCAGTTCGTAAATCAATTTAGACTTCCTACCGAAGCAGAATGGGAATATGCTGCTAGAGGTGGTATCGAAGGTGGAACATACCCTTGGGGTGGACCATATGTTATAAGTGACACAGGTTGTTTTATGGCTAATTTTAAACCACAACGTGGTGATTATGCCGCAGATGCCGC